>QMLL01000115.1 GCA_003646715.1 Deltaproteobacteria bacterium | reverse complement strand
TGAATCCTCTTTTTAATCCGGGGTCGGAAAAGGCTACTACAGCACTTACAACCGCAACCCAAGGCATCTCAAGTTTGCTAGGCAATCTGGAAACTTATGGAACCTACGTTATCGTTACGGCTGTTGCAATATCATCCATCCTTTTCTGGTTATCTCTAAGGCAAATATTGAAGGCACACTGTTCTTGCATTGATTGCAATAAAAATGGAGACAAACCCGATGAAACTTAACATTTTGCTGTGTCACCCTCAGGATGAAATCAGGCAATGCTTCATTGAAACGATTGAAAAATCTGGTAACAGCGCAGTTGACTTATCCGACATTAGCTTCGACGACATAATATCCCGCGAGGATACGGATCTGGTATTTGCTCCACTTTTTAACAAAGACAATAATCCCACGGAACTTCTCAAATTTTTCAACAAACTCCAATCAAAGCCTCTTTTTGTGGCTCTTACCGAAGAGGAAAATCCGAAAGATCAATATCTGGTCTTCAACAACAACGTTTTCGACACGATACCTCTTATCAGCGAACCGGAACTAATCCAGCTCAAATTGGAAATATACAAGCATTACATACACATAAGCAAAACAAGGACTCTATCCCCTGGTAAAGACATACTGACAGGCCTTAAAAACAGGCAATCTTTCAGGGATGCGTTAACAAATGAAATAGCCCGTGCGGACGAGCTTCCAAGCTTCTTTTCTATTACACTGTTAAACGTTGATTTTTCCCTGCTTCCCTGGAAACAAACGTCGTACGAATACTCCGTTGAATTCATAAGGAGGGTTGGTAACTACCTTACTAATATAGTTCGGACGCACGACAGAGTCTTTCATGTCTTCCCGGAGCAATTTGCTATTATACACAGGGACACAAACGAAATGACCTGTGAAAAAGCGGCAAAAAGAATCAAGGAAAGCCTTTACGAGGAGGCAAAAACCTGGCCAAACATGGACTTGAAATTTTTTCTGTCTACGGGTTCCGCTACATATTCTCCTTCAGAAGGTCTAAAAGAAGCTGACCTTATAGAATCTGCTTATGAAAACCTGAACTGGGAAAGAAAATTCCAGGCTCTTCCAAAGAAATTCATCAGAAGGCCTGAGGAACAAAAAGAGGAAAAGGTAATCCTGGTCATTGACGACGATCCGGTAACTCGAGCATATCTTGAAAAGTTACTCACCAAAGAAGGCTACCATGTTCTCCTTGCCGAAAGTGGTCAAAAGGGCAGGAGACTTCTAGAAGAAAAACGCCCACAGGTGGTACTCCTTGATTGGATGATGCCGGGGCTTGACGGAATGGAATTTTGTCGTCGAGTCCGAAGCACACCAAGTTTGTGCTCTGTGTACATAATAGTGCTGTCCATGATATCGGGTACTGAAAGCGTGGTTTATGCTCTTGAAACCGGCGCTGATGACTACCTATCCAAACCTCTCCATGACAAGAGACAGGAACTGCTGGCCAGGATAGAAGTCGGGTTCAGAATTCAGAAAATGCAGGAGAAAGCCTTGCAAGCAGAGCGTTTGCAGGGTGTGCTGGAAATGGCTGGAGCGTTTGCTCACGAGATCAACCAACCTCTTATGGCTATGGCAGGACTGATAGACCTGTTGTTTATGGATCTTGACAAAAATCATCCCGGTTTCAACGTCGCTGACAGACTGAAAAAACAGATAAACAGGCTCGGAAAACTAACAAAAAAACTGAACCATATTACCAGGTATGAAACCGTTGAATATCCAGATGGCATAAAACTTTTCGATATTGAGAAATCAGCGGACGTTTAAAAACCTGGCATTCAACAAAAATCCTTGATCTGGCTTCTGGATGCAAATCACAAGACGGTGAGAAAGCACTTTATATTGCTCCTTCGAGCATGAGGAGGGCTTTTTTGGCGTTCACGCAGGAAGTATACCCGCCAAGGCGTCCGTCGGTGCGGATGACACGATGGCATGGTATGATTATAGGTATGGGATTTGCCGCACAGGCATTACCAACTGCTCGAGCGGCATGGGGTTTGCCAGCTTTCTTGGCAATCTCTTTGTATGTAGAGTAACAACCGTATGGAATCTCCTGCAAAATGCCCCATACCCGCTTCTGAAAATCAGTGCCAATATCCAGATCAAGCGGAATTGAGAAACTCCGCCTTCGCCCCTCTAAATACTCCAACAACTGAGTTTCCACCTCAAGGACAAGATCAAGTTTATCACACCAATTATCTGCTAAGGTAGTTCTACTGCCGGACAATTTGTACTTTTTGAAATATTCCCCGGGAAGCAAGATCAAGCGCCGGAGCCCTAGCTCCGACACCTCAATTTCTATTCCTGCAATGGGAGGAAAATTAACTTTAGACTGGTACCGAGTCATCCCGGCTATTCTTCATCCAGGATAAAATCTGTGATGTAAGGATTCGTTTCCATTTCCCGTTTAATTGTGGATGTGGGTTGATCGCCGTAATCATGTCCTGGCAAGATCAGTGTTTCCGGGGGTAGGGTGATGATTTTGGTTTCGATGGATTTTAACAGTTGCTCGAAAGAAGCACCGGGAAGGTCTGTCCTTCCGACCGCACCGACAAAGAGCGTGTCCCCGGTGAAAAGGTTATTATCAACTTTCAGACAACAAGATCCGGGTGTATGACCAGGGGTATGAATAAATTCCATCTCCAGTTCACCAAACTTTAAGATATAGCCATCTTCCACAGCTAAATCGGCTGGTGGAGAGGGATCAAACCCCATCTGTTTTGCCCATGCGACATTTTCCGGACGTCTGAAAAACTCGTCATCCAGGGCGTGCATAACTATTGGAGCTCCAGTTAATGCTTTCATTTTTGCATTTCCGCATGTATGATCCGCATGGCCATGGGTATTCACAATATATTTTAACGAGAGTCCAGAATTTCGTATTTCAGCAAATATTTTTTCCTCGTCGCCAGCGGGATCTATTACTACGCATTCCCCGGTTTTTTCACAAACCACGATGTAGCAAAAAACCTCCATTACGCCAACAACCATCTGCTTGAGTTCCATCTTTTCCACTCTCCCCCGAAAAAACTCTGTAAAACCTATGGATTCTAATCACTCTCGCATTCGCTCTTAACAACTTCAACCAGTTGCTCGCAATTAATGTTCCCTCCTGTCATTACCGCCACAACCTTCTTACCTGCCAGCTTCTCCTTCATTTTTAACGCGGCAGCAAGGGTTACGGCTCCTGCAGGTTCAGCCAGGTTATGAGTAAGGGTCAGCGCAAGATTTACACCTTTTTTTATCTCGTCTTCATTAACCAGTACGACTTCATCAACCCGCTTCTTGAGGATAAGATAGGGAACTTCAAAAACGCTCCTTGCCGCCAGTCCATCAGCAAAAGTTTGAGCCCTCTCAGTAATTACCCGTTTCCCTTCTTTCCAGGACAGGTAAAAAGCCGGTGCTTCTTCCGCCTGCACGGCAATGATTTTCACATCAGGATTTATGGATTTTGCTACAAGTGCCAGCGCAGCACAACCACTGCCTCCACCCACCGGCATCAAAATTACCTCTACATCCGGTAGATCTTCAAAAATTTCAAGTGCCATTGTTCCAAGACCATTCAAAATTTCAGGTTCATTTCCCTGCCTCAAATAGAAGAAGCCGGCGTTCTCAGCAAGTTCCTCACAATAATTTTGGGCTTCGTAAAAGTCGACACCCTGTTCTATCAACTGCGCTCCTTCTGCCTGGATGGCTTTATTTATCTGGGGATTATTATTTTCGGGTACAACAACATTACACAAAATCCCCTGCTCCCTGGCAGCCCAGGCAACTGCCAAGCCATGATTGCCCTTGGTTGCTACGACAATACCGCTTTTCCTGATTTCCGGGGGCACATAGTACATGTAATTTACAGCACCCCGCACCTTGAAAGAGCCCGTGGGGTTATGATTTTCATGCTTTATGAAAACCTCTGTGCCAATAAGTTCTGAAAATGACGGGTAGGATGCTAACAAGGTTCTTTTAAGCTTTTGATAAACGACCTTTCTTGCCTTATAAATGTTCAACATATTTACCTGTGCAGCCAATTCGCTAAGCCTTTGATCGATCATCGCAAAACCTTCCTTCCAGATCTCCTTTATCGATTAATTACCAGAAATTGCTACTTCGGCAGGACTATCAAAATCAGGGTGCATCTTATCATCACAGAATGATATTTGCAATCCCCACAGAGGTCTAAAGGATCCAGATAATTGAATTTAACGAATTGATCTATTCGTCCAGGGTGCGCCGTACAGCCGCCAGCAGGTCATCCACGTCAAAGGGTTTCTGTATTACTCCGTTAGCGCCATGTTGGTAAAGTTCGTCAAAAGGTATATCGCTCACAAATCCGGTAGCAAAAAGTATCTTCACAGCCTCGTCAATAGACCTTATCTTCTTCATGCACGCCAGTCCATCCATTTTGGGCATCATGTAATCAAGTATGATGAGATCAAAACGTTTATTGGTCTTCTCAAAAAGCTCCACAGCTTCTTCACCGCTGGCAGCCCATACCACGTCGTAGCCGAATCTTGAAAGTATCTCCACCGCAACGCGTGCTACGCCTTCTTCATCGTCTACTATCATGATTTTCTCTTTGCCACCCTGTAATTTCGCTTCTTTTTCAAGACTGAGAGACAATTCATCTGTTTCAAACTCGGCAGGGAAGTAGATCTTGAAATTTGTTCCTTCACCCACTTTCGTCTCAACATCAATGAACCCTTTGTGAGACTTAACAATTCCATAGACGATGGAAAGTCCCAGTCCTGTACCCTTCCCTACTTCCTTGGTTGTAAAGAAAGGATCAAATATGCTTCCTAGCATTTCTTCCGGAATTCCACACCCAGTATCACGAATAGAAAGCAACACATATCTGCCGGGTTGTACATCAATGAAACGCCTGACTTCCTCTTCGGACAACACAACGTTTTCGGTCCTGATCTCCAGGTGCCCCCCTTCAGGCATGGCATCTTTGGCATTGATTGCAAGATTTAGTATGATCTGTTCCATCTGGACAGAATCTGTCTTAATGGGACTGAGATCCGGGCTGAGCTGAATATCCAGTTCTATATTTTTGGGCAGGGAACGCTTAAGAAGTTTCTTTACGTTTACAACTACTTCGTTCAGATTCAGAAGTTTCGTGGTGCGTTCAACTCTACGGCTGAAGGTCAACAAATGGCTGACGAGTTCGCCAGCCCGGGAAGCCGCCCTTTCTATTTCTTGTAACGCCTCCCCTTCCGTTGCTCTGAGCTGCTCGTCCATGAGTAAGATCTGAGAATATCCCTTGATTGTTGTAAGCAAGTTATTGAAATCGTGAGCAATTCCACCTGCGAGAATTCCAATTGCTTCCATTTTCTGCGCCTGGAGCAATTGCGCTTCAAGAGATTTTTTCTCCCTTAAATCCCTCGCATGAGCAACACTGCCAAGGAGTTCTCCATTAGCGTCGTAGAGCAAACTTATCGACGTTTCCATGGGGACCAACTCGCCACTTTTCACTATCATTCTTACTTCTTTTTCCCTTACAATTTTCTTGGTCCGCAAAATAGACAGCAATTCTTCCAGCTCTTTTTTATCCGCATACAATGTATCAAACTTTTGCCCTATGAGTTCATGACGGCTGTAACCAAATATTTCTTCGGTTCTCCTATTAATCTTCATGAACCTCCCGTGCCGGTCCACTACACCGATTGCCTCCGTGGAATTCTCGAACAGATTTTCAAGCAGATTCTTGCTGCGGATTATTTCACTTTCCAGTTTCTTCCTATCCGTTACGTCTCGCGCAACATGCACCGTGCCTAAGATCTCGCCGTCTCGCCCTCTTATTGGCGAACATGTGACTTGGACGTACTTTCCGTCAGAAAGCTCCATTTCAGCGCTTTCCACCTGTCCGGTGCGCTGGGAAAGCATGTGAGGACAGTTGGGAGGATGTTCAGCGGTTCCGTGAACGACTTCATAGCATTTTTTTCCAATCAGTTCCTGAATACTACAGCCAAGAAAATCTGCAGCGGCC
>QMLL01000114.1 GCA_003646715.1 Deltaproteobacteria bacterium | reverse complement strand
TCAAAGTCCTCGACGATAGTGTTCCCGATAAACCCGTGGTAGAACTAAAAGGAGTTGTCATTGAAGGCGGTAAAACCACGGAAAAAATAGCTGAGTTTACCAAAGAAGGTATACTTAAAATTACGGCACTAAAAGGCGGTAAACCCTTTCAGGCTTACGTGCAGATCTACAGGCAGGGAGAAGAGGATCGACTTGAGAGCGGTTACACCGATCCCCCAAAACCTTTCTCTACAAAACTGCTACCAGGAACCTACGATATCAAAGTGATTGACGAAAGCGTTCCCAATAGCCCCGTAGTGGAACTAAAAGGTGTAGTAATTAAATCAGGCGAAACTCGAAGCGTGGTGGCAGATTTTTAAAGAATCGAAAACATTTGCGATTTTTTACACTGGAAAGGAAGTCATCATGGGAAAAACAGCTTTAAAATGTTCGGGTTTGTTTCTTTTAGGTGTAGCCGTAATACTAAGTTATTCTGTTAGTTTTGCCGGGAGTTTCAAAGCAGACGTTACTTTTTCTGAAGCCAATCGGAGTTCTGTAGGTAAAATCTATGTTAAAGGCTCCAGGTACCGCATTGAACACAGAGAAGATGGTCAAAACGTGGTCATACTCGTTAACCGTGATACAGGAATAACTCGTGTTCTTCTGCCATCAAAAAAGGTATACCTGGAAATGCGAAATACAGATCCGCGGAGCCTGATGAACAATCCCTTTGAGAGTATAAGATACACCGAAACTAGAATAAAGCCGAAAAAGACTGGCACTGAAACGATAAACGGTTACGAGTGCGACAAGTACATTTTCGTGGACAATGGAACAAAACTCATCACCGAATGGGTTTCTACATCACTAGGATTTCCCATTAAGATGATAAACCATTCATCGAATAATTCAGTAGAAATAAAAAGTATCAAGGAGGGTGCCTTGAATAGCGCATTATTTGAGCTTCCCTCCGGATATTCGACGATGCAAACGGGAAGGACACCGAAATCAGCAACTAGTCAAAAAGAACCTACACAAACACAAGCGGTTCAAAAAGAATGCACGCGACCACAAAATACTCAATTTCAGGAATTCCGGGTAGATGGAAAAGGGCGAGAAACTGATGTTTCAAGCATTGAGAAAACAGTAAATCCTGATGAAAAACTCGTGATCAGGATTACTGCGGATTGCCCTGTTCGTCCCGAATCAAAGGGCAAAGTTTCTCTGTACCAGGATGAATACAAAAAGGTTCAGGAGATGCAGTTTACTCTCAAGAATGGCGAATCAAAAACCTGGGAATTGCCTGCTGAAAAACAGGTTAAGTATACTATATTCGGTGTCTACGGTACCGGCAGAATAATGGTTTCTATGCACCAGGTTAAACTCGAGGCCAAGCAGAAAGTGGCCCTGGCAAAGGAAATGAAGCAAAAATCAGCAAAGCAAGAAAGTACTCCGTCTTTAAGCAAGTTACGGAGGTCTCCTTCTTCGTTTTCTACACTCCTTCACAACGCCGAGAGATCATACTCGAACGGCGATACTGCCAGTGCTGTGTTGGACTTGAGAAAAGCTATCCTGTCTGTTTGGGACAGTGTACCCCTTAAGGTCGTGAACGCAGTTCTTGTAAAAGACACCGGCACGTACACCCCAAAACCTGACAATGTTTATAAGCCAGGCGAGCCTATTTACATTCACTGCGAAATCCTTGGTCACAAGCTGAAAAGGGTTGGTAATGTTTATCATGTGGGGCTCGGTGCAGACTTTGTTGTTATGTCTGAAGACGGTACTGAACTTGGTGGAAAAGAAAATGTCCTCACCATTGAAAAGAGTACTCCCCTGCCCAACACTGAGTTTTACATTGACTTGAGGTATACCATAAGTGGTTTGGCAGGTGGAACGTACAAGATAAAAACAACCATACATGACAGGAATTCATCAAAAAGCGCAACTCTTTTAACCCCGATAAAGATCGAAGAATGACGGGAATTATATGCTTGCATGTGAGAACTTCTGGATCGTTGAACTATTTCCTTTGAGAATGCATTCTAGAAAGAATACAGGAGAAACACGGACTATCAATGATTCGTTGAATGAATCTGGACAGGATTCTGGAACACTACGCCAATGATTTTGAAATGAGCAGTCCTGTCTTTGGCAGTGATCTGCCATCTTCGATTACGGGGAATCTGTGAATCGGTCTTCTAGCGAATGTCAGCATTGCGGAACCCCGTGGTCAACGAAGACACCCCGAAAACATTGAACAAGATCGTCCGACCACCTTTGCCGAGGATGATGGACTTTCCTACGCTACGGAAACACTGGAGCTTGAAAAAGAAAACACCATGATGACACATCCAGAATGCTCGACTACTTGATGATCGAAATAAGCGCACCCCTACCAGAAGAAGCACACTGGGAATTTTTTACTCCCCAGGAAACGAGAGACCCTTTTCCCCATTTCGGAAAATGAATTCCAAGGTAAGCGACATTGACATAACGCTGCTTATAAGATAGAGTTGTCCTTGATATCTGTGAATGCACAGTATAGTGCACGAGAGCACAGCTTTTTGCCAATCTAAATGATGTAACGAATTTTCTAGTTATTGGGAAATTTTTTTCCTATTTTAGGAAAAACTTTGGGTCATATTTTGCGATAATCTATCGAACTGAGCTTAAAGAGTGTTAGGTGCGTAGTGGAGTTATGGTAACTAATAGGTGTTGGTATAGTTATTGCTCCCTGTATAACAACCAAACATCTTTTGCTTTTTGATTTATTGCAAGTCACTAAATCTATTTTATAAAATTTGTTAAATCTGCAAGACATTAGAATTATTCGGTAATTTGTTTGAAATAAGAACCAAACCCGTCGTAAGCCGGAGACGGAAAATCATGGATCTTTATATCTTAAGCACTTCAGGATTTAGAGATAGCCGGATTGCCTACAAGCGTAATCCGGTTTTGTGTTTTAGGGTCTTAACATATTATCTTATGTAGATTGCCTTTGGCAGCTTCCAGGTCAGGTGGCAGTTGTGGAGGTATTAGAAATGAACCAACCAAAACTAATTATCGTGGTACACCTTAATTTTCTATGAAAAACTGTCTTGACAATGGGAGCCACCTTCGTTTAGGAGATGAAATGCCGTCCCGATACCGCGGTCATTATCGCTTTTCGGATCTGGTCTAGTCGGGATGATAACAATGCGCCGTAAAAACATTATAAGAAAAAACTAATAGGAGGGAAGCTTCAAAGACTAATGATGTTGCTACGTCTCCCGAATTCACTTCTATTTTGATCCCCACTTTGCAACTAGGTACCACCATCCGGAGTGGATGTGGGATTCCCGCAATGTCACAAAGAAATCACCTGTGTCAGGGTTTATAACAATATCTTTGACCCTCGGCCAGTAGAGCCTCACATGGTGAGCCTTCGTCAATACTTATGGGACCTTTAGGAGGGGAATCATCCCAAATACAGAACTTCTAACGTGTTTGGGGGTTCTCAAGAAGCTCAATATATTAATCCTTTTCCGTCGAAAGTGACAACGCCTGGAATATTTTATATTAGCCCAAGCGATATCTGTGAAGCCGCTCAACCTATCAGGCGAACTTTGTTGCTGCAGCTTCCAATCAGGAAGGAGGTGAAAAATCTTCGTAGTGTGTAAATAAAAAAGTCAGGAGGTAGAGACTATGAGGAATTTCTTTGTGATGTGCGTAGTTTGCTTCTTTGTGATACTTTTATTTGGCGTAAGCACAGAACCTGTGGAAGCCGGCACCATTACGCAGGATTTTGAGAGCATTGGTGAATTACTTGGAGAAGGAGGACATCTCACTACCCAGTTATTAGGGCTGACGTTTACCGGCGCCTATATTGCAGAGGAAGGTTCGCCAATTTATGCGTTCTGGGGTACACCATCGTCGGGAATCCCCCATGATAAAGCTCATTCCGAAATATATACCGTCACCGACGAGTATAGTAATCCAGGAACTATAACTGTCTCATTCGACACACCCGTCAACGACCTGAGTTTCTACGCGATGGACATAGATTCTTTCGGAAACGTTTATGAAACTCTTACTGCCAAGGTATTTAATGACACCCACACACTCCTCGAAACCATCACTATTGTAGCAGGTGATCCTGATACTGGTGACGGTGTTGCTACTCCGGTTAGTTTCAGTGTCGGTGGTATCTCATCTTTAGAGATGAGCGTAGAGGCTTCTAATGGTGGTGGTTATGGATGGGCTTTTGACGACCTATCGTACACACCAGTACCCATTCCTGGTGCGGCGTGGCTCCTTGGTTCAGGGCTTTTTGGACTTATAGCGGTGCGTAGAGGAAAAAAATCAGTTTCTCGAAAAGTAATGGTTACACCAGAGGAGAGGAGACAAAAGAGCTGTCTATAAATTTGAACTTTAAATCTTGGTAAAAGAAAAGCTACTAAAACGAGTTTTGTAACAACATAGATCATGAAAGGAGGGGTAAATGATGCATAAGGCTAAATTGAAAGACCCAAAATATAGATTTATTATGCTTGGGGTGCTTGTCTTTTTCTGTTTATCCGTAGTGGTATGCACGTCACAGGCCAAGGCTGACACCATAACTTTGAGCCCCATCATTGATACTTTTGTGTACAATAAGGCCCCTGATAATTCCTATGGGAACAACACTAACTTGATGATCCAAGGAATTATCTCCCCTGATTATCGTTGTAGAACATTCTTGAAGTTTGATCTGGGTGCTATTCCCGATGGAAGTGTTGTTACAAGCGCGGAGCTAAAAATGTATTGCTGGTCCTGCACCGATTCGTGTGATATAGAGGCATACCATGTAGCAAATGATAGCCTTATCGAAAATTCCATGACGTGGAATAGCCAACCTTCAGCAGGGTTGACGTATCTTGATCAGGCTCCATTTTATTATAACCAGTGGACATCCTGGAATCTACTGACTTCTGGAGACTGGAATTACGCCAATGATCTCGATGATAATTTCTTTTCTGTTAAATTAGCCTTATACAGTGAAAGTTCTCAGAATACTACTGCCTACTTCCATAGCTCAGAAGATATTCATTGGTCATATAGGCCTTACCTGGAAATCGAATACGCACCCATCCCCATTCCTGGTGCGGTGTGGCTTTTTGGCTCTGGGCTTATCGGGCTAGTGGCGATTCGTAAACGGAAGAATTTGGCCTAAGAGGAAGCGCAACTGTACGTGGATTCCTGATTTCCCGCTTTCTCGGGAATGACTAACATTACTGGTCCGAATGTCATGCTCGCGAAAGCGGGCATCCACTTGATGGTATTCGAAGTTATAGAGGATTACAGACTCGTAAAATCGCACAACCGGTCATTGCGAGGATCGGCATAGTGACTTAGCAAGCATGCTTATACTAACATTTAGGAAAGACTCACAATGAGACTTCCCATCTGGTCATAAAAAGTTTCGTGACGTGACCCCCACCTTACCACGCAAATCTTGCAAAGGAACAGCGTGTTCCCTTGGAGAGCTGATTTTTCTGCGCATATTTAACACAACGGCGGGTTGTGAATAAGAAGGTAAAAGGCCGCAACAGAGTCATTGTGAGCGTAGCGAAGTAATCTCTAACACCTTGGAATTCCGGTGAGACTGCTCCGTCGTCCGACTGCGGCGGTCCCCTCGTAATAACAGACTGTTGCAAATGTTTTCATGAAACGATCTACTAGTCGATTCTGTTGGTTGTGTTGAGCGAAAGCCGGAAAAACGATGATCTCAGTTGGAAATAGAAACTTTCTAATAATGTCGCAATCCCTTCTGCTCAGGTCAACTCTTCCAACAGAAAGTCAGATAGAAGAGATGGGGTACTGTCCCTACGTCGCAATCCCTTCTGCTCAGGTCAACTCTTCCAACATCATCTGTCAGCTTATTGACGTTCATTAACAATCAGTCGCAATCCCTTCTGCTCAGGTCAACTCTTCCAACTCATTCCTATTAATTACACCATAAGCAGATAAATAGTCGCAATCCCTTCTGCTCAGGTCAACTCTTCCAACTGAAAAATGTTCAGAAAAGAATTGGCATTCTT
>QMLL01000113.1 GCA_003646715.1 Deltaproteobacteria bacterium | reverse complement strand
CTTCGATCTGCTTCTTCGAACCATCGATATCCAATTTTCCTGCAGGAATCACAGGCTTTCCTGGGGATCACTACCGCGCATATCCTTTTTCGACCAAGAGCTTGTGAATCAATCCTGAGTGCCCCGGCGCACTCATCACAAAGCACCACTTCTTCTTCCTGTCGCTCCGATATATTATCAGTATCGTAATAGATCTGTCGGTTCCTCTTCTTTGTCTCTCCCTTAATTTTCTTCTTTGGCGTCATTTCATCGATGTTATTTCTCAAGTCGTTTATTTCATTGCATAATTCTTTAATGTATTCGGTATTGCTCGCGGGCTGTCTTATTTTCTCGTAGTCGTAGTCAGGTTCCAGAACGTGCCGGAAATCCAGCCCTGCCATTGCGAGAATAATTCCGAGATTAACATAAGGCAGTGCGCCCTCAATGGAATATCCGCCCTCAAGAACTGCTATGTGAGCCCCCAGCTTCTTTGTCAGCTTAGCGTAACCCTGGGCTGAAAAATTCATGTTTGTTATAGGGTCCGTGTAGTGATTATCCTGTCCTGCCGAGTTTATTATGAGTTCGGGTTTGAAGTCGTCTAGGGCTGGCAAAATTACTTCTTCCAATGCATATAAAAACCCTTCCTCTGAAGTTTTTGGAGGCAAAGGTATGTTTATGGTCGTACCCAAAGCGTTGGGACCTCCCATTTCGTAATGAAAACCGCTGCCGGGATAAAGAGTGCGGCCATCCTGGTGTACGGAAATGTAAAGGGTATCCGGATCGTGCCAGTATATATCCTGAGTCCCATCACCGTGGTGACAATCAGTATCAACTATTGCTACCCGGTCAATTCCGTACGTGTCCCGTATGTATTCAAGCATGATAGCTTCTATGTTAATGTTACAAAACCCTCTTGCTCCGTGAACCACTCTCATACTGTGGTGTCCGGGAGGCCGAACGAGGGCAAATCCCTTGTCCACCTTTTTGTTCATGACAGCATTTGCAACAGTAATGGCGCCTCCGGCGCTTATCAGATGAGATTCAGTTGTAACAGCTTCCTCTGTTGGCACGCAAAAATGAACTCTCTGTATATCTTCTTTCGTGGCGATATCCGGTTTATATTGGATAATACCATCTATATCAAAGAGGCCTTCTTCAAAAATCTGGTCCTGCGTGTAGAGAAGCCTTTCTTCTCTTTCAGGATGAGTGGGTGAAATTGCCCAATCAAACGCAGGAAAAAAAACCAGCGCCAGAGAATGTTTTGCTTTCATAATCAACCCTTTATTCCCTTATTATACCCGGCTTTATCTGTACTTTTACCCGTATGTTTCTCCCGGTGGTGTAAAAACCTCTCACCATGTTGAATTCCAGCTGTTCAACAAGTTCCATCTCCATATCTTCTTCGTGGCAACCAAGTTCAAGAGCCTTCTTCCTGAGCAGCTCGTATGCCTTCCCTATTACTTCCTGCTTCGTAAAGGTTTGTGGAATTTTTCCTTCGTAATCCATTTCGGGAACCACCAGGATTCCTCTTTCTGTATCCGCGAAAGCCGTAATTGCGCATGTTGTACGTGCACAGGCGGCTCCAATCGCATTGGTTACTTCAGAATTTTCCGCAACAACAACTTCCAGGCCCGACATTTCTCTTAATTTGGGGGCGAAGTAAGGAGCAGGTCCACCAATCAGCAATAGTGTTTTAACTTCCAAAGTGTAGCCGGTCAAAAGTTCCTTTATCGTATACACAGGCTTGGTATTTATTTCGTCTACCATTGAATCTAATGCCTGTAATATGCATGAACACGTTTTTTCGAAAATTTTGCCAGCTGCCTGAACAGGCGAAATGTTCAGATGTTCTGCTATTTTTTCCATCCCCTGAAATGCTGCATTTCTGTTTCCTTGGTTGCTAAGTCCCAGAACTACAATTGCATCTGTGGGAGTAGGATTGGTTCCACCGTGTGCCATGGCGGGGCCTTCACGTTCGGGACCAATTTTAATATCTCCGTTTTCTACCTTTACCAGGCTATCACCGCCAATGCCCACCGACGCGGTCCTGAATGATCTTACCAGCGTCTGATATTGTTCAATCTTGATCCCAAGTGGTTCGAAAAGAGGTACCTGGTTTACCAGTATTGCCATGTCTGTGGTCGTGCCTCCGATGTCCAAGACGGCAGTGGCATGGGATTCGGGCGGATCCAGGAGAGCTCCGGTTATGCTTGCCGCCGGACCGGATAAAATACTCTGCACCGGTTGTTCGAGCGAAGCATCGAGCGCCAGAGTTCCACCGTCCGCTTTCAGTATAAAAGGAGTTCGTGTTAAACCATGCCTGGCAAGGGACTCGCTAACCGAATTGAAAAAATCCATATGGATGGGCTGAACGGCAGAATTCAGATACGCTGTGGCAACTCGCCTCGGGAAATTGAGGTTTCCTGAGATAAGGTGACCGAGACTGATATACTCAAACCTGTCTTTCAAGAGATCCCTGATGGCCAGTTCCTGGGTAGGATTACGCACTGAGAATTTCCCGACAACAGCAAGCTGACGGATTCCTGCTTTTTCTATCCTGTCAGCTGCGTCCAATATTTCCGTCCTGTTTATTGGTCTGACTTCTCTTCCCCGGTGGTCCACGTAACCAGACACCGGAATAAAAAAGTCGCCCACGGAGAATTCTTCCGGGTCTATTCCAGGGCCGCTCACAACTATGACGCCCACGGGACTAATTTTCCCCTGAATAATGGCGTTGGTACCAAGTGTGGTGCTCAAAACCACTCGTTTAACCTTTTCCGGAGACACCCTTTCCAGGATAAGCGATAACCCGCTTAACACGCTTTCAAGCAGGTTGTCAGGTTGAGTGGGTACTTTTACTTTATCTAACAAATTACACTTTTCGATTAGAACCACATCTACGTGTGTGCCACCAACGTCAAGGCCGATCAACATCTCTATTTTCCCTCTTTGAACAGGTTAGCTTATTAAATGAACGCGAGGTTAGCAATGCTAACCAAAATGACTGATCATGTCAAAGAATTTGTGCTTTTTGTCACTCGCAAAAAAGATTCCTTTGAGATTTACAACAATGTGAAAAACTAGTAAGATTTTTTCTAAATTTAGTGGCTTGTGAATTCAACGGTCAAACGTGCGAGGATAGTCTGTGATACCACTCAGAGATAAGAATCCGTCTCCTGTTTTTCCGTATGTGAATATCTCGATTATCGTTTTAAACGTCCTGGTGTTCTTCTATGAGCTTTACCTTGGTCCCTTTTTGCAACAGTTTCTCTTCTATTATGGGATAGTGCCTGTTCGATATTTCGACCCGAGAATCGCACAGTATTTTTCCTTTATCGATCAACTTGTACCACTCTTCACATCCATGTTTCTTCATGGAGGCTGGTTACATTTAATCGGAAACATGTGGACCCTGTACATATTCGGTGACAACGTGGAAGGATATTTGGGTCATTTCAGGTACTTTATCTTTTATATTCTCTCCGGTCTCATAGCTGCTCTTATTCACCTGATTACCAACGCTCATTCACAGGTACCAACCATAGGAGCCAGCGGAGCAATCGCAGGAGTTATGGGAGCTTACTTCTTGCTTTATCCAAATGCCAGAATACTCAGTTTGGTTCCCATTTTCTTCTTTATTACGATTATTGAAATACCTGCTTACGTGTTTCTGGGTTTTTGGTTTTTTATTCAATTTTTCAATGGGACTTTTGCCATCGCCAGCGGGGCACATCAGTTTGGAGGTATCGCTTGGTGGGCCCATATAGGTGGGTTCGCAGGAGGTTACATGCTTTTGAAAACCGTCTTTGGGCCTCAACGTATTCGCAGGCGAGATGTGAAATGGCCCTGGTTTAAAAAGAGGTTCTGATGCTACGCGTAAAGAATCTCTCTGTATCCTACGGAAGGATAAAGGTGCTCAGACAGGTAACCTTCCATGTAAAAAAAGGGGAGATTGTAACCCTTGTTGGTAGTAATGGGGCCGGGAAGAGCACGCTTCTGAGTGTTCTGAGTGGTTTAAAAAAAGAACTTGAGGGTGAGATATTTTTTGAAGGGCAGAAAATAAACGGGCTACGGGCGGATCAAATTGTTAAGATGGGGATAGTACAGGTACCGGAAGCACGTCAGCTCTTTAACACCATGACAGTGGAAGAAAATGTTTCTCTCGGCGCTTACGTCCACAGAAAAACCTGCTCAAAGGAAGAACTGAGAGAAAGAGAAGAAAAGGTGTACGATCTTTTTCCTGTGCTTCGCGAAAGGCGAATGCAGCAGGCAGGTACACTTAGTGGTGGCGAACAACAGATGCTTTCCATTGCCAGGGCACTTATGGCCAAGCCCAGGTTGCTTCTCCTGGACGAACCATCCCTGGGATTGGCGCCTCTGGTCGTAAAAGAGATATTTAATATAATCAAAGAGATGAGAGATAATGGAACGACTATTTTGCTGGTGGAACAAAATGCGCTGGCGGCGCTTAAGGTGAGTGATAGAGGGTATGTGCTTGAGTCAGGTAAGATAATTTTATCGGGAGACTCCTCCGAATTGCTGGAAAACGAGGAAGTTCGCAGGGCGTTTTTGGGTAAAGAATATCGGGAAAAGTGGGAGCGTTAAATAAGTGAAAAAGTCATGCGAAGAACAGGTTTACTTCCCCTGGGAAAAAGATCTGAAAGGTCTCGGGCGTGATCAGATAAAGGAACTCCAGCTGGAAAGACTGCAGTTAACATGTAACAGGGCTTATAGCAGGGTTGATTTCTATAGAAAACGGTTCGACGAGATAGGACTTTTACCGGAAGACATAAAAGACCTTGATGACCTGGACAAATTTCCGTTCACGACTCAGGAAGATCTTGCAAATCATTATCCCTATGGCATGTTTGCCGTGCCGTTAAAAGACATAGTAAGGATCAAGTATTCAAGAAGCGTAGGCGAATCTCCCATAGTGATCGGTTATACGAAGAAAGATGTTAAAATCTGGACTCAACTCATGGCAAGGCTGATGCACTCTATCGGAATCCACAAAAGGGACATCGTTCAGATTGCCTTCAACTACAGTCTCTTTACCGGTGCTTTCAACTTTAACGCAGGGACGGAAGAAATTGGTGCAACGGTTGCTCCTTCGGCCACTGTATCTGCAACAATACAGCTCAAGATCATGCAGGACTTCAGGTCCACGGTACTTGCCACTACGCCTTCCTTTGCACTTCATATACTTAAAACGATGAGAAACCAGAGTCTGGATCCTCACCTGCTTCATCTGAGGATCGGAATATTCGGTCCGGATTTTATGAACAGCGAGCTGCGAAAAGAGCTTGAGGATGGCTTTGGCATTAAGGCTTACAGTATCTACGGTGTTGAGGAACTGGTTGAACCGGGATTGGCCGGGGAGTGTGAATATCAGGATGGTCTGCACATAGCTGAAGACCATTTTTATGCTGAGATAATAAACCCGGCTACTGGAAAGCTTTTGCCACCGGGATCCCCGGGAGAGCTGGTAATTACAACTCTTACGACCGAAGCCTATCCGTTGATTCGCTATCGCACTGGTGATATCACGGCGTTTTCCGAAGCTCCATGTGTGTGTGGAAGAAAGACGATACGTATGAGCCCCAGTTTTAGACGCAGTGACGACAGGATCACGGTGAGAGGAGTAAGCATCTATCCGCAGCAGGTTGAAAGAATTATTCGCGAAATAGAGCCGGCAATTGTTGATTTCAGGCTCGTGGTGTACACAACCTGGGGGCTTGGTGACAGGCTTGATCTTTTGATTGTTCCGCCAGCCGATGAGGGCCTTATGAAAGGTACCAGGGGGCAGATACTGGAAAGGGTGAGATCAACCATGAGGAGGCATCTCGGGCTTGGAGTACGTGTTCAGTGGACCACCAGGGAGATATTGCCGGCCGAGGGAATGCTCTATAAAACAGTGATTAACTAGGAGAACACATGAAAGAAAAAATAAAATTGCCACTGAGGGTTAAATCGAAGGTATGGGTCGAACATAAAGACGGGGGGCTAATATTTGGAGAAGGACGTCTCGAAATCCTGGAAATAGTAGACCGTCTTGGGTCACTTTTGAAAGCAGCAAAGGAGTT
>QMLL01000112.1 GCA_003646715.1 Deltaproteobacteria bacterium | reverse complement strand
TGGGATCCAAGCTGGCCGAATGATATGACAGAAATGTTAAATCCCGATGTTTCGACCAGGATGCGAGGTGTGGTTGAAAAATGCACATTTTGCAGCCACAGGCTTTTGAAAGCCAGGGACGAAGCCAGGGTAAATGATGAAGATCCAGAAGACGTGGAATATACACCTGCCTGTGTTGAAGCATGCCCCACAGGCGCTATTGTATTTGGCAACCTGCGTGATCCGGAAAGTGAAGTTGCAAAACTATCCAAAGATAAGCGAGCTTTCCGACTTCTGGAGAAGCTCAAGACAGAACCGAAAGTATATTACCTGAGCAGTCACGAATGGGTAAGAAAACTGGGAGATAACCATCTGAAATAAAAAGAGATTAAGGGGTTAAAAATGGATAAAGATTTAATTCCCGAAGGGGTTAAACGGTGCCCGTTTCCTCTTTTTGCTTTATGGGTATTGATCATCTTAGGCATCATAGGCTGGGGAATTTATGCTGGTATCCTTATCCTCTGGAAAGGATTAAACGTCACCGGTCTTAACAACATTTTCGGATTCGGTCTCTGGATTACTGCAGATCTGGGCGTAATTGCCCTCGGGGCAGGTGCGTTCTTTTCCGGGTTTCTTTTTTACGGGCTTTCAAGATGGTTTAAATCTCTCAAAGAAATAAAAAAGATAATTAACCTTGCAGTCATCATAGGTTTCATTTGTTACACCGGCGCCATGCTGGTACTTGCACTGGATATCGGACAACCAATCAGAGGATGGTTCGGGTACTGGCATGCCAACGTTCATTCCATGCTTACTGAAGTAATCTTCTGCATCACCTGCTATTGCATGGTCTTGATAATCGAATACATACCCATCATTCTGGAAAACAGAAAGCTGGATCAAATAAAGATATTGCATCACTTCGGACACAACCTTCATGAAATAATGATAGTTTTTGCATTAACTGGAACGTTTTTGAGCTTTTTCCACCAGGGTTCTTTAGGCGGAATGTGGGGCGTACTTTTTGCCAGGCCCTTTGCCTATAGAACAGGGTTTTTCATTTGGCCATGGACTTTCTTCCTGTTTGTAGCTTCTGCTATAGCGGCCGGTCCCGCATTTACCGCACTGATTTGCAAGCTTCTGGAAACCATAACCAAGAAAAAACTGGTTGACCAATCAGTATACCAGTTGATCGCCAAACTTGAAGGATGGCTACTGGCTGTGTACATAACTCTAAAGTTGGCAGATACTCTTTACTGGGCTTTTAAAACGGTACCCGATTTCGGTTTGAAAATTTCCAAATTTTACCATGATCCTTACGGTTTCTGGCTCCTTGTGGTGGAACTCGGAATATGTGGCATCCTGCCAGCCATTTTATTGATTGTACCCAAATTACGAGAAAATAATTTTATCCTTTTTGGAGCTCTCTTGCTTGACTGCATTGGGATAGTGGTAAACCGTTTCGTATTTACGGTTCAAACTCTGGCCATACCGGTTCTCCCATTTGAAAAATTCCATGTCTATGTGCCAACCTGGCAGGAATGGGCACCAACCATTGCTATGCTCGCATATGGTGCCTTAATCATCTCTCTTTCATACAGATATCTGCCCGTGTTTCCGAGAGAAAGAGAGTTAAATCCTGTTGACTAGGAGGTAGGTACTTAGAGGGACGATTAATTCAAATGGACGATGCATCAATGCATCGTCCCTGATCCAACATCAAAAAAGACCACTCACAAAACCTTCTAAAAGGATTGATTTCCCCCTCATTTAGGTATATGGTTAGACCATAAAGTGATAAAATACACAAGCTGGTAAAGGAGGAAAGAATGGAGACGGAGGCTGTTTATAAGTGCCCATACTGTGGCGAACCTATGAAAAAGTGGAGGACACCTCCAGGCAGTACCTGGACGTGTAAGATTCAATATATCTGTTTTAACGATGAATGCACCTACTTTGTTCGAGGATGGAAATGGATGCTTGAAAAGTACAATGTGAAAGCATCTTACAGGCATAGACTGGATCCGGACACAGGTGACAGAGGCCCTATACCGGTATGGTCATACGACGCTTTGAAAGATAGTATAATTGAATAAAAGTACACCAGGGGCGCAAAAAAACCGGGACTTTTAACATGTTCATTGCGCCCCTCATGATCGTCTTTTCCTTATAATACAACATCAGGGATAGCCACAAAGGAATTTCACCAAAATTCCAACCAAAATTCTAGCATTTCTTATTTCATTAAAAAACACCTTGCCTTTTTACAGAAATATGTTAAAAACCTGCGTTTTCACATTTTGCCTAGTTAACACATTGAGGTAGCGGAATGATAGACGATATTAGAAAGTTAAGAAACATAGGAATTAGCGCACACATAGACGCAGGCAAGACGTCCATTACAGAGAGGATACTCTACTATACTCGAAGGATACACGCCATCCACGAGGTCCGGGGTAAGGACGGTGTGGGAGCTACCATGGATTCCATGGAATTGGAGAAAGAACGTGGAATCACTATAGCTTCCGCATGTACATATTGCAACTGGAAAGATCACGCCATAAACATTATTGATACTCCCGGACACGTCGATTTTACAATAGAAGTAGAGAGATCCCTGAGAGTACTGGACGGGGCGATCCTGGTGCTCTGCGCCGTTGCCGGAGTTCAATCGCAGTCGATAACCGTAGACCGGCAGATGCAACGCTACCAGGTACCCCGAATCGCTTTTGTCAATAAATGCGACCGAGCAGGAGCATCCCCTTTCAGAGTGATCAGGCAGTTGAGAGAGAAGCTGAACCATAACGCCGTTGCAATGCAAATTCCGCTGGGTCTCGAAAAAGATCACAGGGGAATCATAGACCTGGTTACCATGAAAGCCGTTACTTTTGAAGGTGAATACGGCGATGAAGTGGTAGAGCGTGAAATCCCGCCGGAACTGATGGACGAAGCACTGGAAAAGAGAGAAGAAATGCTCGATGCTGTATCTTATTTCTCCGACGAACTTACCGAAGCTATTCTTGAAGATCAGGTCACCGAGGAACTTATCTACGATGCAGTCAGACGTGGAACCCTTGAACTGAAACTCACTCCCGTTTTTATGGGATCAGCGTATAAGAATAAGGGAATCCAGTGCCTGCTGGATGCCGTTACCAGATATCTACCGAGCCCGCTGGACATTAAGAACAGCGCACTCGATATTGACCGGGACGAAGCAGAAGTGGAGCTCGTTCCCGATCCCAAAAAGCCCCTGGTTGCTCTCGCTTTTAAACTGGAAGCGGGAAGATACGGGCAGCTAACTTACATCCGCATCTACCAGGGCAAGATTGAAAAAGGAGACACTATTGTCAACTCAAGAACGGGTCAAAAAGTCAAGGTGGGAAGAATCGTTCGCATGCACGCAGACCAGATGGAAGACATAGAAGGAGCAGGAGCCGGAGATATCATCGGTTTATTTGGCATTGATTGTTTCTCGGGAGACACATTCACCGACGGAACAGTAAATTATACTCTTACTTCCATTCACGTCCCAAGCCCTGTAATTTCTCTTAGTATCAAACCCAAAGATAGTGATTCCAAGAAGAATCTCTCCAAGGCTCTTCAACGGTTTGCTAAAGAAGACCCAACGTTTCGAACTTATATGGATCACGAAACCAAGGAAACAATTATCTCGGGTATGGGAGAGTTACACTTGGAAGTGTACCTGGAACGGATGAAAAGAGAATACGGAGTCAGGGCTGAAGCAGGCAAACCCAAAGTTGCTTATCGGGAAACCATATCTAGACGAGCCGACTTCGATTATACCCACAAGAAACAGACCGGAGGTGCAGGGCAGTTTGCTCGGGTAGCTGGATTCATAGAACCATGTGAGAACGAAGATTTCGTGTTTGAAAGCCAGATCAGGGGAGGAGTTATACCAACGGAATACATCCCTGCATGCGAGAAAGGGTTCAGAGCGTGCCTGAAAAAAGGAAGCATACTTGGGTTTCCAATTGTGGGAGTAAAAGTTACAATAAATGACGGAACAACACATCCCGTAGACTCATCTGAACTGGCGTTTCAACAGGCTGCCATCGGCGGTTTCAGGAAAGCTTATGAGAAAGCCAAACCAATCATTTTGGAACCCCTAATGAGAACAGTGGTGGAAACACCTCGTGAATTCCAGGGAGTGGTTCTCGGAAGTTTGAATCAGAGACGCGGTATCATAACAAGCACATCTGAAGATGAAGTATTCACAAAGATAGAAGCGGAGGTCCCGCTTTCAGAAATGTTCGGCTATTCTTCCGTATTGAGATCTCTGACCCAGGGAAAAGCTGAATTTACCATGGAATTTAGCAGATATCAGCCGCTGCCGGCAAGCAAACTTGAAGAGTTGAAGAAAGAACTTGCCGAGAAAGAAAAGAAATAACCACTTAAGGTAAGGGCGGACACAGAAAATAAAATGAGGGCGCAAAAATGAATTTATCTGAAATTACTGAAAAAAGTCCCATGAGGGTACTGGAAAAATCAATAAACATGGGTATGGGACCCGGCAGTCTCGGAGTTATAATGGCTCGGGCTGGGGTCGGCAAAACGGCATGTCTGGTCCACATTGCAATTGACAGGATTTTGTTAGGGAAACAGGTTGCACACGTGTCAATTGATGAAAGCTCTGATCGGGTGAGAGCCTGGTACCAGGAAACTGCCAGGAATCTGGCCAACTATTACGGAGTCTCCGAATCTCAGGGTGGTCAGGAAGGTCCCGGAATAGCCGGAACTCTCAAATCACTTGTCAAATCAAACATTGAAGGCAACAGCGTTATCCTGAATTATACCAAAAGCACATTTAGCATCGAAAGACTAAAACAAAGCCTCAAGACACTGGAAGAGCAGCTCAATTTTAAACCCAGCATGCTTGTGATAGATGATGTTGATTTTGAAACCGTAGACAGATCTTTCTTTGAAGAAGCAAAGCAGCTGGCAGAAGATGCCAGTCTTGAAATCTGGTTCAGTGCACGCTGTTTTCATGAACCGAAAAGAATGAACGAAAGAGGGATACCCTATCCCTGCGACAAAATCGATGACCTATTTGATGTTATAGTAATGCTAAAACCAAATCCACCGATAATTACACTTCAGGTATTGAAAGGAAATGGCCATTCGGAGGGCGGTATACATCTTGATCCGAAAACAATGCTTTTGAAAAAGTAGCGCAAGGAAATATGTCCCCTCATATTCCCTTACCCTCCCTCTTTTTGCACCCTCACGCGACTCTGCGCTGAGGGTGCACTTTTTTGACAAAACTAAAAACTTCACTCAATAAAATATTCGGCCGCTTGTTCGGGACTGACAAGCTTCTTATCAATCAGCCAGGCCTTTGCAACCCCTTCGGGATCTCGCTTTTCTTCGGAAACGAGATAATCGAATCTTCTCAGAATATCGGTAGTCACTTTCTTACAGAACATGTTCAGCAGAAACGGCAACCTCACATACCGTATAACAAGTTCTGCTCTGGCAACCGGACTGAGATTGTACGCGGGGAAAAAAGAGAGATCATCCTTCAGGCATACAAGGTCAAAATAATCAATCTTTCCCAGGGTTGCAAAGCTAAGCCCGGCGGAATATGTCCCATTGCTTACAAGACCCGGGAGCAACGAATGGGCAATTTTCACGGCTTTGTAAGGAAATTTGGAATCAAGCTTCAGGGTTTCCACATAATGCTTGACAAGGCCTGACATCAGGGTCTCTGCCTGCCCAAGTTCCTTCGGCAGCACAACGGTTACCTTTTTGCCAGCTTTGGACACGTATCTTATCCAGTCAGAAATGGAGTCGATTCGCATCTTGGTGCTATCATCTTTTCTAATAACCAGAGCAAAAGTTCTGTTGGCAGGAGTATATGCAAGCCAGCGCAGCCCGTTTTTCCTGTCTAACTTCTTGCACTCTACGTAGAGATACTCAGGTGAAGATTCCAGTGTTTTCCTGTGAAAAAAATTGAACCATGCAGTACTCAACGATTCAAAATAAAGATCTATATCACCGGTAAGTATAGCCCTTCTGAGGTCCATACTTCCCCCGTAATTGGTTTTGTCTACCACCGGCAAAGAATGA
>QMLL01000111.1 GCA_003646715.1 Deltaproteobacteria bacterium | reverse complement strand
AACCGCCCGCTTCGCTCAAGACGCCAAGTACGCAAAGAAGAAAAGCTATTGTGAGCTCTCAGGGAAAAATGAATCCTATCTTTGCGTTCTCTGCGCCTTTGCGGGTTAAATTTGGTTGCGGCTTCGCTGCCTTTAAAACATTAGCCAGTGCATCAGGCCGATATCATTACTTCTGCATTACCCACTTGCCGTTCACAATTTTTACGATAATCATGGAATCCGTTCCGAGTCCGTTATGGTCTTCTGGGGTAATGTTATAAATACCACTTACACCCACATAATTCTTGGTATTTTCAATGGCGTCTCTCAACTTGTCAGGATTCGTACCTGCTTTTCTCATGGCATTCGCTACGATGTAGATGGCATCCCACGCATAGCCTGAATGTGTGTTTATTGGAAAGTCTTTGTCGTAATGATAGACATCCTTGTAAAGATGGACAAACTTTTTGATCACTGCCTTCTGAGGATCTGAATCTGGCAGTTGATCATAAGCCATTAATTTAGTAGACGGCATGATGTTTCCTTCTGCCGCCGCGCCGGCAAGTTCCAGGTATTTTGGTCCCGGGAGACCGTGACACTGAACCAGAGGTATCTTCATTCCAAGTTGTCTTACATTTTTCGCCACCAGTGCTCCGGCGGGTCCGATCGTCCAGCAAATCAGCACCTGTGCCGGAGACGCCTTAATTTTAACAAGCTGGGTGGTCATATCCGTGTCCTTGGGATGGAAAGATTCCTTGGCCACGATTTCCAGCCCGTACTCACCTGCAAACTTCTGGAGCCATCGTAAACCGTCCTTGCCGAAACCGTCTGACGCAGTTATCAGTGCAACCTTGGTCAGTTTTTGTTTTTTCAAGTATTCGTATACTTTTCGTACGGCTATGGAACTTCTCTGGGGCGATTTGAACGTCCATTTATACGGTCCGAACTTACCTCCGGCAATCACAGGATCACCACCAACGGTCATAACAGTCGGGATATGGTGAGATTCTATGTAGGATTTGACTGCCATACCAGTACCGGTTCTCGTTGGGCCAATCAGTGCGACTACTTTTTCGTTTTCAACGAGCCTTTTTGCAACCATGAGCGCCTTCGTAGGATCTCCCTCCGTATCTCCAGTTATCAGTTTTAAAGGTTTACCGTTTATGCCACCCTCCTCGTTGATCTGGTCAACTACCATCTGGGCAACAAGTTTTGTTGGAGCCCCAATAAAAGCCGCAGGGCCGGAAAGAGCGAAAAAAGCACCGATCTTTATTGGTTCGACTTTTTCTCCAGCATTGGCATGAGGAACGAATGCCCCCAGCGCAACCACGATTGCTACAACTAATAACGCTTTAAATACTTTCCCCATTTTTCCCTCCTCTTTTTAAGTTCAAAATACATTTAGAGCCACTGATCACGTTCTCCTTAGAAGCTGGTCACTCCCCGTTGGATTCCGGAAATAAGTCAATTCTGTGATCAAAGACACGCTTGCTTTTGCGAGCCGTACGAGGAAGAGTCCCATAATCAACAATTTCTACTTCGCTTCTCACCAGGATTTGCCTCCTGATCTCTTTTGATATCCTCTCCGCAATTTCAGCATCGCCAGAAATAGACAATCCTGCAGCCCTTTCCACTTTTATCAGCATGCGGTCCCGACCATCTTCAGTATGATACAGATGCACCTGGTATTCGCTTCCAATTTCTCCAAAGCTACTCAGCACGTGATCAATCTGGCTCGGATAAATATTTACCGCCCTGAAAATAAACATGTCATCCGACCGGCCCATAATTCGGTCATGCTTGGGAAGAATGTTACCGCAGGGGCAAGGTTCAGGTATTAATCTGGTAAGGTCTCGAGTTCTATACCTGATAAGCGGAGACCCTTCTTTTCTAAGCGTTGTTACGACCATTTCTCCAACTTCACCAGGCGCTACAGGTTCAAGAGTCTCCGGGTTCAAGATTTCCAGAATGTAATAGTCTGCCCAGTAGTGGATACCTTTGTGAAGTGAACAATCCAGCCCCGTGCCGGGACCATAGAGTTCCGTCAATCCTGGGATATCGAAGACGTGTTCTGCACCGGTGCTTTCCTTGATGCGGCGGCGCATGGTGCTGCTGTGGCGCTCCGCCCCAAGAATGACTTTTTTGAGGCTTATCTTATCTTTCAGCCCCCGTCTTTCTATTTCTTCGGCCATCAGCAAAGCCATGGAAGCAGTAGAACAAAAAACAGTACTTTGAAGATCAACCAGCATCTGGCAGTGAATTTCGGTATTGGCAGGTCCAACGGGAACCGCCATGGCACCAAAACGTTCGCATCCCAGCTGAAATCCGACTCCTGCTGTCCATAATCCGTATCCAACGGCTATTTGCACCCTGTCTTGGCTGGTCAGCTCCGCCATTTCAAAGCATCGCGCAAACATATTTGCCCAGTCGTCTATGTCTCTAGCGGTGTAACAGAGAATCTTCCTTTTGCCGGTGGTTCCTGAAGAAGCGTGAATCCTTACTATCCTATCAAATGGCACTGATCTCAGCGGAAACGGGTATCCCTCCTGAAGGTCAGAGGCACTGGTAAAAGGCAGATACTTGATATCCGCGAGAGTCTTTATCTTCTCGGGTTTAACTCCAACTTCGTCGAATTTCTTTTTGTAAAACGGGGAATTTTCATAAACATGATTGACTGTCCACTTCAAGCCTTCCAGTTGATAGGCTTCAAGCTCATCTCGGGACTTAAATTGAGGCATGAAGCTTTTTTTCATATTTTCTACCCTCAACAGAAAATAAATTTTTAGCCGGAATTAAAAAACCGGTAGAAGATTTTCTACCGGTTTCTTGAAATTCCATCAAGTCTTTTAAGCTTCGTTTTCTTTGCTCGATTGGAGGAAAGGATTCTGGTTTTTCAGTTCCTCCTTTAAAAGTTCTCCCAGATTGGACGTTGCTGCCTTTGGCTTATTAACGTAATCGTAGTAGTTCTCTTTTTCCTCTTCAACTTCCAGCTGTTTGAGCGACAAACCGATCCGTCGGTCTTTTTTGTCTATATTAACTACCTTGGTATTTATGATGTCACCAATATTAAACATGCCAACGGGGGTTTTTACCTTTTCCTTACTTATCTCGGATATGTGCACGAGGCCCTCGATGCCCTCCTCCAGTTCAACAAAAATCCCGAAATCCGTGACGTTGGTTATGGTGCCGCTTACAACACTGCCTATGGGATACTTGTTCGGGATTTCATCCCACGGATCAGGCTCAAGCTGCTTTATACCAAGAGAAAATCTTTCGTTTTCCTTATCTATGTTCAGAACCTTTGCCTGAACTTCCTGACCTTTTTTGAACATCTCCGACGGATGCTTGATCCGCTTTGTCCAGGAGATATCAGAAATATGAACTAGGCCGTCAATGCCTTCGTCTATACCGATAAAAAGACCGAAGTCAGTAATATTCTTTATTTTTCCAGCAATAGTTGTTCCTACGGGATACTTTTCTGCAACAATGTCCCAGGGGTTGGGTTCAATTTGCTTCATGCCAAGAGAGATTCGCCTGTTTTCAGCATCAATGTTGAGAACTACGGCTTCAACTTCATCACCAACACTGACTATTTTGGAAGGATGACGAATTTTCTTCGTCCATGACATCTCCGATACGTGAATCAGACCTTCGATTCCTTTCTCTATTTCCACGAATGCACCGTAGTCAGTTATGCTAACAACTTTCCCTTTTACCCTGGTACCAACAGGATATTTCTCTTCAGCGGTTGTCCATGGGTCGGGTACAAGCTGCTTGTGTCCAAGCGAAACTCGCTCTTTTTCTCTGTCAAAATTCAAAACCACTACCTGTATCCTGTCTCCGATAGAGAACATCTCAGACGGATGGTTTACCCTACCCCAGCTCATGTCCGTGATATGGAGGAGCCCATCAATTCCGCCGAGGTCAATGAAAACTCCATAGTCGGTAATGTTTTTCACCGTTCCTTCCACAACCTGATTTTCTTCCAGTTTTGCAAGGGTTTCCTGGCGGAGCTTTTCTCTTTCTTCTTCCAGGATTGCTCTGCGTGAAAGGACTACGTTGCGGCGTTTCTTGTTATACTTTAGAATTTTGAAATCGAAGGTTTTACCGACAAGTTCATCCAGGTTCCTGATCGGTCTTAAATCCACCTGAGAACCAGGTAAAAAGGCCTGAATACCTATGTCCACCGAGAGGCCACCTTTTACCTTCGAAACCACGGTGCCCTTGATGGTACCATTTTCATTGTATATTCTGCTTATGTCATCCCAGACCTTTATTTTCGCGGCTTTTTCCTTGCTAAGGATGATAGTTCCGTCTTCGTCTTCGTGGTGTTCAAGCAACACTTCGATCTCATCGCCAAGGTTTGCCTGCACCACACCATTCTCATCCATGAATTCTCTTATGGGAATGGCACCTTCTGATTTGTAACCGATATCAACCATTATATATTCGTCGGTCACCTGTATAATGGTTCCCCGAATAAGTTCGCCTTCCGTGATCGGTTTAAAGGTTTTTTCGTAAAGTTCCTCGAATGATTCTTCGAGCTCAAGTTCATCTTCAGCATCATCTTCGGCAGTATCAGCCTGAGACGCTTCCGCCTCTTCCACTTCTTCCACCGATTCTGCGGATTCAACACTTTGTTCTTCTACTACCTGGTCTTCCTGAGAAGACGCTACTTCTGCCTCTACGGCTACTTCTGGTTGTTCGTTTTGTTCTAACACACTCTCATCTTTCGTTTTTTCACTCATTAGTTAATTACCCCCTAGACTATTTTGGCAAAAAGCCACCTATTGCTTAAGTTCGGCAATCTAGCAGAGCTACAGGAAAAAAACAATCCTTAAAATGTAAAAATTTCCATTAAAACTTAAAAGTCACGGAACTTCGTTAAATATTTCTCTAATATAGCTCTAAACTACGAAGCATCAATCTCGGACATAATGCTGTCCACAACCTGATCTACGGTTAGATTCGTGGTGTCTATTATCTTCACGTCTGGAGCCGGTTTAAGTGGAGCAATTTCTCTGTTTTCGTCCTGGTAGTCGCGCTTCTTGATAGCCTCCAGCGTTTCTTCAAAACTTACCTCAATACCCTTCTCTTTAAGCTGTAAAACTCTCCTTCTGGCACGTTCTTCCAAGGATGTTACCAGGAAAAACTTGTAATCGGCATCGGGAAAAACCACCGTGCCCATATCCCGACCCTCAAAAATGCATGATCCACTTGCTGCAAGCTTGCGCTGCTGATCGGTCAGAAATTTTCTAACTTCAGGAATCTGGGCCAGCTTAGATGCAAGTTCCCCTATTTCAGGCTCATAGAGAATATTGTTGATGGTCTCGCTACCGTGGCGAACAAGAAAGGTGTCCCCTGACGTTACGAAATCTATATCCATTCGCTCAAGTGCTTCTTTAATTTGCCTTCTGTCACTGATATCTACATTGTTTTTCCTGCACCACCAGGCAACAGCTCGGTACATGGCACCGGTCTCAATGTATGGTATTCCAAGTCGCTTTGATAATTCCTTGGCAACCGTACTTTTTCCGGAACCTGCAGGACCATCTATGGTAATAATCATGCCAACCCCATTACTTCCCTGAATGCGGAAACGAACCGCTCGTTTTCCTCAGGCTTACCCACGTTAACCCTTATGTAATCCGGTAAACCGTAAGCATTCATGGCTCGCACAATCACACCCTTTCTCAGCATCGCCTCGTAGATTTCCTTGGCATCTCTGTTCACACGTATCAAGAAGAAATTGGCTTCGCTGGGCACGTATTCCAGGCCCATCTTTTCCACCTCTGAATAAAGATACCCGAGCCCTTCCCAGACGGTTTTCTGAGTTTCTTTCATAAAATCTTCGTCATCAAGAGCCGCCAGGGCTCCTATTTGAGCCAGGAAATTCGCATTAAAGGGCTGACGAACCCTGTTTATATAGTCAGCCAGGAGAGGATGCATGGCACCGTATCCAATACGAAGCCCGGCAAGCCCATATGCTTTTGAAAAAGTTCTGAGCGTTACCACGAAGGGACCTTCATTCCCGACGTATTCGAATCCTTTTACAACGTCATTCTGCCGAACAAACTCAATGTAAGCTTCATCCAGTACCACGATGGTGGAAGAAGGAAGTTTTT
>QMLL01000110.1 GCA_003646715.1 Deltaproteobacteria bacterium | reverse complement strand
CGCCTGAGCAAAGTGTATCCACAAACCAGGACAACGTGGTCATTATTTCTCCGGAAGAAAAGAGTACAGCCACCGTGCCTTCCACCGGAGATTCCTCGCCCCAGCATGTTGCTTCTCTTGAACTGGTGGACGTCGGAAGACAAAATATCGAAGCGGGAAATATCGATCAGGGTATAAATATGCTGGAGAGAGCAATAGCACTTGATGCATACAACAGCCGGGCTTATTATTACCTCTCGGTGGCATGGTTAAAGAAAGGTCAACCGTCCAGGGCTCTAGAATTTGCGAAAAAAGCCGAACTATTGTGCCAGGGTAAAAAGAGGGAATTGCGAAAGATTTACCTTCTTGAAAGTGACATATACAGAAAAATGGGTGAGCAGGATAAGGCAGACATGTATCAATGGAAGGCGAAAGAATTGTAGAAGGAGGTGTAGTATATTTTTGTAAACGAAGTTATCATAGCTGTATCTGCCTTGGCGGCCTTTTTTTCTGGTGCTTTTCTGCTCATAAAAGCCGAGAAAAAGAAGCCCGCTCTGTTCCTTTCTCTGGCGTTCTTTCTTTTGGCTATCCGTGAACTTTTCAGGCTTTGTTTCCTCAGCGAATCATCAATCCAGTTTTTAAGATATTCTCTTTTATGTGAACCTCCATTAATAGCCCTTATGACTGAAGGCTGTGCTTATCAGTTTGTGGAGCGGATGGCCAGACCCAGAAGGATTGCTCTAATGGGATTTATTTTCGTGTCTTGCAGTGTAATCTGGGCAATCCTGGGCATTTATTACCCGTCTGCGCTGTTGACACTTTCTGGGGATGTTGTGCCGGTGCTTGCTATTGGAAACATCGAAAGAGCGGGAGCTTTTCTAATACTGATCTTATCAGTTGGACTTCTCTGGAGGCTCGAGAACATTCTCAGGGAAAGCGAAGGGGGACTCAGATGGCGGGTGAAATATGCTGTACTGGGAATTTTTATCATTGGTGGTGAATTCATCTGGGAAATGGGGTACAGGCTGGCATATCTGAAAATTGTGCCCGTGCAGTTTGGCATTAATTCGCTGGTTTTGGTTTCAGGCGTGGGTTTTTTTGTATTTGCGGTGGTTAGACATCGTTTATTCGAGGTGGAAGTTTACGTATCAAGATACGTTGTTTACCGCTCCGTTGTATTCCTGGGAGTTGGTCTTTACCTGGTAATCCTGGGACTTATTACCACGGTAATTCGCTACACCGGGTTAACCTATTCGGATCTTGCCTGGCAGGCATTCCTTTACCTCTCCCTTCTAGCCCTGGTAGTTGTTGGATTATCGCAAGATGTGCGAAATAAAATACGTTTTTTTATAAATACTCATTTCTTCACAAACAAGTATGATTACAGGAAGGAGTGGGTAGAGTACAGCGAAAGGTTAGTAGAAGTACAGGATGAGAAGGAAATTCTGTCTCAGCTGGAAAAGATGATCTATGAGACAATGTTCATAAACTGGGTCACCATCTGGCTCAAAGACAAAAATAACGTTTTTAAACAGGTGGTTCCCCAGGATGAATCCAATGGCAGCAAGAGCATAGATCTGGAACACCCTTTCATTAAGTTACTGAGGGAATCGGTTTATTTGATACGTTCTCAGAAATACGGATATCTGAACGATCTGGGAATCCTTAAATTGCCCGACTCAATTACTTCTTTTATTGACGAAAATAATATTGCTCTTGCCGTGCCCTTGCTGGCTAAAGGCGAATTTCTTGGTTTTATAGGAGTGGGTCCTGAGTTAACCAAGCTCGACTACGGACAGGACGATATCGATCTTCTGAAAGGTCTGGCCAGCCAAACGGCTACCGCTCTTGACATGGTAAGATTGCACGAGGAACTGATGCAAAATCAGAAGCTCCACCTATTTAACCAGTTATCGATCTTTGTGATGCATGATCTGAAAAACGCTGCCAGCTTACTTTCACTCATTCTTCAAAATGCTCCAACACACATACACGATCCCGATTTCCAGGAAGATCTTCTCTCAACGATATCTTCAGCTTCCAGACGACTGGAGAAAGTTATGATGAAGTTAAGGGCATTGAAGCCGCCGGAGGAGCGGGAACTGCGCAAGGTTGATATCGCGAAGGTAGTTGGCCAGGAAGTGGACAATTTTAGACGGTTGTGTTCCGGTATTGAGATCAAGTGGGAACCACCTTCCGAAGTCTATTGCATGGCTAACGAGGAATTGCTCAAAAACGTTATTGAAAACCTCCTGATGAATGCTAAAGACGCGCTTGACGGGCGAGGTGAAATAAGCGTTACGGTGGATAAGGTAGATGATCAGGTAGTAATTCGAGTTTCTGACAACGGCCCGGGTATCCCTGTTGATTTTCTGGAACAAAAGCTTTTTAGACCCTTTCAAACAACCAAAAAAGACGGACTGGGAATTGGCCTCTGGCAGGTCAAGAATTTCGTTGAAGCGATGAAAGGAAGAATAACAGTGAAAACATCTCCCGGGATGGGTACCACGTTCGAGATCATACTTAGTTGCGAGTAGATTATTCGGCCGATTTTTTCCTGATTATCTGGTACCTGAAAAGAGGAAAAGGTACCCTGATTTTAATCAGTTCGTTTGGCTTAGCTTCATCTCTTTTTTCTCCGTTTGTTAAGACGAACTCGTTTGCTAGCCATCTGAACGTGGTGTCTTTGTCTCCAAGGAACTCTAAGATTTCGCCTTTTTTCAAAGGATTTCTTGCTTCTACCAGAGCTGTGGTTGTGTGGTTTTTGTCTGTGCTGACTATTTCCTTCACGATTCCGGCAAGGGTATAGGGCCTGATGTAGGATTCACTGGTAAATGAATTGACTTCTTCTTCGTTAAAAATTAATCCCGTAAAGTATTCCCTGTGACTTATCTTGTTCAGCTCTGATACCCAGTTGGGATCCACACAGTAATTGGACGGATTTTCCAGGTAAGTGTCAATGGCTGCCCTGTAAATCCTGACCATTGTTGCCACAGCCAGAATGCCTCGCATTCTGCCTTCCAGCTTAAAAGCATCTATTCTGGCGTTGAGCAATTTATCCATGTGACTGATCAAGCATAAGTCTTTGGAACTCAGTATGTAAGAGCCTCTGTCATCAGAAAATACGGGAAAATACTGACCGGGTCGTTTTTCTTCCAAGAGCGAATACTTCCATCGGCAGGGCTGCGCACAGTCGCCAAGATTTGCGCTTCTTCCGGTAAGATAACTGCTCAAAAAGCATCTGCCAGAATATGCCATACACATGGATCCATGGACAAAGAGTTCGAGTTCTATTGTGATTTTGTTTCTGATGTGTACTATTTCGTCCCAGGTCAATTCTCTGGCCAGATTAATTCGCGTTACTCCCTGGGATGCCCAGAACCGGGCGCTGAGGTAATTGGTGGTGTTGGCCTGGGTGCTTAGGTGTATGGGGATCTCGGGTGCATATTGTTTTGCCAGAAGAATAATCCCAGGATCTGATATGATGAGACCATCAATTCCGATATTCTGCAATTCGTGGAGGTATGCAGGGAGCTCATCGATGTCGTTATGCCTCGGAAAAATATTTACCGTTACGTACACACGTTTATCCTGTACATGAGCAATCTCGCATGCTTTAGCTATTTCCTCCTGCGTAAAGTTTTTTGCCTGGGCACGCAGGCCGTATTTTTTCCCCGATAGATAAACAGCATCGGCACCGTACCTGAGTGCAACCTTGAGCTTTTCAAGGTTGCCGGCTGGCGCCAGTAATTCGGGCCTGTAATTATTCCCGTAGATGGATTTATCGTATCCGATCATAATTTCTTCGAAAATGATATTTGACAAAAATCGTGGGCATATGTATTTTTTTTAGTTAAGGGACTTATATAAATAACTTATTCAGGCTTTGTAGCTTATCATATTTCCCCTCACTGAGAAAGGGAGGTGTAACGTGAGTACTAGGCAAAGACCGGGGGGATTGCCCCTGCTTGTGTTCGCTATTCTGTGTTTTTTATTGCTGCCTTTAAAATCGTTTTCTGGTGAGGCAGACAAAAATGATAAAACTTACAAATACGAGGTAAAAAAAGGAGATACCCTCTGGGATATCTGCAAGGAGAAATATAATGATCCCCTGGTTTGGCCAAAATTGTGGGAAATTAATCCGCAAATTGAGAATCCTCACTGGATATATCCCGGGGACGAGATAAAGATTTACTATGAAAAGCCCGGTGAAGGGGAAGCTGAAAAGCGCCCGTTTCCCAAGCTTGTTCTCAATTATCCCATTTCTACGGAAATTAACTTTGTAAGCACACCTGAAGAAGAAGCAAATTTCGGTATAATCGTAGCAGGAAGAATTGAGCAAAAGGTGATGTTGTCGGAAGGTGACCCCGTTTATGTGGAATTCCCGGATGGCATGGATGTTAAAATTGGTGCCTTATATCAGTCATTTACTACGCTCTGCGATGTTGATCATCCCATCACCGGCGAAAGATTCGGGAACTTGAATAAAGTGACCGGAATAGTTGAAATAAAGGAAAAGGCGGATACCTGTTATATCGGAAAGGTTGTCAAGTCTTTCAGTGAATTGGGTGTTGGTGAGAGGCTCAGACCACTTCCGATAAAAATATCAAAATTAACCATCACGCCCGGTCTGGATCACCTTTCCGGCTACATTGTTTATTCTGAAACCCCGCTAATTGGCGACCACGTAATGGTCTTTATTGACCTTGGAAGAAAGCAAGGGGTACAAGTTGGTAACTATTTTGATATTTACAAAGAAGATATAATACCCGAGCGAGAGATCATCGGGAGGACTACGGTGTTTCCTCCGTACAAAATCGGCGAGTTGATTGTTCTGGATGTTCAGGAGAATAGTGCTACGGGCCTGGTTCTCAAGTCGATGAAAGAAATTGCTCCAGGGGAGATGGTAAAGTTGTTGACAAAGGACGATTTATATCACATGTTTAGTGGAGTGATTGGCTCCGGTATCTAAATAATTTGTACATAATTTTGATTTTAAAAGTATGGGGCTTGAGGGATTGTGACCTTTAGCCCCTCTTTCTTTCGTATGAACGCGCAACTGGACGAAAAGTTTTACTGGTTGGCCCTGAAACTTGTACCCGGTGTTGGGGCGAAAACATTCCTTCGCCTACTTGAACGATTTGGGGAACCGGAAAAAGTATTTCGTGCAAAAAGAGAATCCCTTGCCCAAGTGAAGGGCATTACGAAAAAAGCGGTAGATAATATCGTTTTAAAAAAGTTTGAGAAAGATCCTGAAAAGGAACTGGAAGATACATCCAGAAAAGGAATTAAAATAATCTGTTTAAAAGATTCGGAATATCCTAAAAACCTTGCCCAGATACATGATCCGCCTCCCGTACTTTTTGTAAAGGGTGATCTGTCTGTTAGAGACGTGGTCTCTGTGGCAGTGGTTGGATCCCGGTCTGCCTCTTATCAGGGACTCCGATTTACAAAGAAGTTATGTGCTGATCTTGCTGGTTACGGGATAGTAGTAGTGAGCGGGTTTGCACGTGGCATAGACACGGCGGCACATACCGGGTGCATTGAGGGAGGTGGCAGGACTCTGGCAGTTTTGGGGTGTGGACTCGATATTGACTACCCGAGACAGAATAGAGAACTCAGGGAAAAAGTTGTCAGAAACGGAGCGCTGATCACGGAATTTCCTCTAGGTACCGAACCAGAATCGAAAAATTTCCCCGCGAGGAACAGGATCATAAGCGGGTTGTCTCTCGGTGTAATTGTTGTTGAAGCAGGGAAACGAAGTGGTTCTCTGATTACTGCAAGACTTGCTCTTGAGCAGAACAGGGAAGTTTTTGCTGTTCCGGGGTCTGTCAGGAGCTACAGGAGCCTGGGGCCTAACTGGTTGATAAAACAGGGAGCCAAGCTGGTAGAAAGGGCTGAGGATGTTGTCGAAGAGTTGGCACCCATGCTTGGTGTTTCTCTCCACGAAAAGACTCAGCAAGAAGAAAAAAGCGAACCGGCCGCTAGTGGGTCGTTTTCAGAAGACGAAACAAAAGTACTTGATTTGCTTAACGACGAACCTATGTTATTAGATGACATGGTTCGTATTTTAGATATGGAAGTGAACGTTTTGGCTGGAATACTATCGAAGCTTGAACTTAAAGGACACGTAAAACAACTGCCCGGCAAATTTTTT
>QMLL01000109.1 GCA_003646715.1 Deltaproteobacteria bacterium | reverse complement strand
CAAAAACTGGCAATCATCTTCCCTTTATGAATAGACTTCTTCTTGCCTGTAATTACTCCTGCCTTAACCAGATGCAAGTGTGCGTCGCTCAGAAACTCGGAGTGTACTCCAAGGTCTTTTTTATCTTTCAAGTTAACCAGGACACTATTTAAGAGTCTACCCATGCCAACCTGGATGGTTGACCCGTCTTCGATCAGCTTTATGACATATCCTGCTATTCTTTCTGCCACCGCGCTTTGGGTGGGCAAAATCATTTCCACCAAGGGCTCATCCTGCTCAACAAAAACGTCAATTTCACTGAAGTGGACAAATGTATCCCCCAGCACTCTGGGCATATATCTATTCACCTGAGCGATAACAGTTCTGGCGCTTTTAATGGCCGCTTTTACGATATCTACCGACACTCCCAGCGAGCAAAAACCATGTTGATCTGGTGGACTGACCTGAATTAAGGCTAGATCTATTGGCACAAAGCCCTTTTTGAATAAATCCGGAATTCTAGACTGGTAAACCGGAGCATAATCGGCTCTACCCTCCTGGATGGCTTCCCTGGTTTCCCCTGACACAAAAAAACTTCTTAATCTGCACCGCCTTTCATAACACTGTTCGGCAACAGGGTTCAATCCCAGAGAAAGTCCCTGCACAAATTCCAGTTCCTGGTACTCGGGCAACACTGCTCTAAGTTCTCTCAAAAGGTGCTGGGGTTCTCCGCAACCAGTCCCGATGAATATGCGATCTCCGTTTGCCAGATAAACGTTGAGCGCTTCGGAAGCGTCAACAACCCGTTTTTGGTAAGATATTTGCCAATTAGTCAAGTATTTCATTTTATCAACAGCTCGCTAACCACGTTAATTAGTGCCCATATTACATCAAGAGGCAAATGCTGATCTATTGTTGAATCAAAGTTTATTACCACACTGGCCGGAAACTCTTCATCTTCCATCCATAAAATGTAAATGAGAGGAATTTTTGGTAAGGCCATAAGTTTAAAAGCGGCATCTCCCAGATCTATTTCTTCCCCGCCAAGTTTTTTGCCTGCCAGCACAAAACCCTGTTTGTCTTTCCTGAACTTTCGTTCCAGCTCGTCAGTTTTAAGTTTGTGAGGCCCTTTAAAAAAGAATTCACCACCTCTTATCCCCTTTTCATTTACAAACACTCCAGATAGCTCTATAGCCTTTGTTTCCAGGAGATAAGTCAAGATTAAAAGATAGAGCTGAAAATTGCTGGTAATCTTGCTTTTCGGATTTTGAGGATAAATAAGACGATCCACGGGGTTACAGATAATCGTTTCATTCAAAAAGGGGATCTTGTAGAGTTTAGTCTTGTTATCGAACTCGACGCCAGTCCTCTTCGATACTTCTGCGGAAGGCATGGCAGACAGGTTTTCCCAGTAAAGCGGATCGATGTTTTGCGGGTTCTCGTATCTGCTTCCCCCTTTTTCAATGTCTTTCAGTATTTCAGCGATTAATGATTTTGCCCTGTCTCTATGTGTTTCAGGAACCAGCAAACGCCCCCAGCCTTTTTGCGGGATATAAATGCCATCATAAGCCGTATCGTGAAAACATCTTACTATTACCGGTATGTCTTCATCTTCCAGGGCGCTTTTCAATACATCTGCCTCAAACTGGTTTGCAAGCGTGTGGACACTCATAAACTCGTCAGATTCTCGCTCCTTCATTTAGCTCCTTTTCTTTCCGATCGTGCGTTAATTGGATAAGACCCGCTTTCTGCAGTTTATCCAGAAGCAGGCTTCTGACGCCACTATCAGTATCCGTGAAAAACGGTTTACAATTCTCTATGTCTGCCTCTCGCTTAATCACTGCTGCCGCAAACGCCATGCAGGTTGGATACCCGCATTCGCCACAGTTCGTTGCAGGTAGAGCCCTATAAATATCAAGAGGGCCAATTTCAACTTTTTTCTCGTACACAGGTTCGATCGAATCCTTCACCTCTTCTGTTTCATTGATAAAGTCTTTCCAGTATTCACAGAGTTCTCTTGCCTGCTTTTCGTTTTTCACCCTGGTGATGGTAATTTCTCTGGGTTTGATAGCAACTATGTGGTACTTCTCCGTGAAATTAATTATGTCCGTGCCGTGAATGTACGTACATCCCGGTAGGCGAGCTGCAATGTAAGGCAGCATATCTTTTATATCTTCATCAAAGTTCATGATCAAATTAAGATGCACCGAAGTTGGGAGACATTCAATATTGATAAGCTGGAATTTGTAGTCCTTAATTCTCATTGGATCACCTTTTCCAGAAGTCTATTCTAAAGCCTGAGCGGTTTTTACAAACCTCTTTCCGCCTTCAAGGTTTCAAAAGCCCAATTTATTTCTTTAAATTTTTCCTCAGCAAGTTTTTGAAATTCTTCTCCCAGATGTGAAACCTTGTCCGGGTGATACTTGCTCGCCTTTTGATGATATGCCTTTTTAATTTCGTTTATAGTGGCATTGCGACTCACACCCAGTATCTCGTACGGGTCTTTTCTTTCATCACCGGGGTCCTGGAACCCGTAACCATGCCCGTTTGAGTCCTGGTTACCCTTAAAAGAATCATACCCTGTCCAGGACGAATAATAATCGCCATATTCCTGATACGATTCACTTCTGCTCTTTATATATTGCCATAAATAGTAGCAGGCAGCGCCAATTAGCAGATCATCGATCCAGCCTATCCCCAAATGAAAATCGGAAAAGAGGTCAAAGGGCATCAGCCAGTAAACAATAGCGATTATCCAGAGCCATCTTTTCCACGTTCCCATATCTTAAAACCAGTTTTCTTTTTTCTTTACGCTAATTTTAGCAGTAACTTACTAACATTTCACCCCTGGGGTGTCAATTAATGCATGCAACCATTGATAATAACTCTGCTTAATGGTACTGAATATAGACCACTCAAATTTGATTCTCCTATCCAGGGTTTTGAAAGTCAGCTCTAGCTCGTGCGATGAGGAAGATTTATTAGAAGAAGCCATCAGAAAGATGATCTTCTCCGAGGTTCACAGACTTTTTTTACACAGAGGCACACCGGAGAACATTGTTGGCGTATTTTCTTTATCCGATGCCGCGCGACTTAAATCGGGGTCGTGTCGAGCCTGTGTAAGCAGCAGGATAAAAGTTGATGATCACGACTGACGTCTAAATTCCAACCTTTTTCTTTACTCCCTCGATAATCTGGTTAACGGCTTCATTCACGCTGGTGTTCCCCATATCTATAACCAGGTCATAGAGAGCAGGATCATTCCAGTTGGCTTTAAAAAAATGTTTTATGTATTCCCGTGAATCTTTTTCTTCACGGTCGATTATATCTCTGGCCTTTTTTTCATCTACCTTGAAACGCTCCATTACTTTTTTTATCTTTGAATCCATATCTCGGATTAGACGGACATGGAAAGCTTTAGGTTTTCCCCTAAGAATGCACTGGCCACCCCAACCCAGAATAATTACGTTATCGGCATCGTATAAGTTTTCCACGAGCTTTTTTGTAACTTCAAAATATTTTTTATCGTCCAGGCAGCTGTATTCACGACCAACCACCCTCTGAACAATCGAACAGGTATAACGATCCAGAAATCTAAGCATACGCGTCTGGTCAGTCTTTCGAAAGGTTTCTGCTTCTGACTCCGAGATACTCAACTCCTTTGCAATCTCAGAAACCAATCTCTTACCAATATACTCGTACCCGAGTTTAGCCGCCAACTTAGCAGCAACTTCCTGACTATCCGTGGCAAATTCTTTACTAATTGTAATTACAGCCATATTTTTCTCCTTCCCGCAAACTTTGGGCAGTGCCTCGGTAGGTTTAGCAACTCACACAAACTACTTGCTTAAATCCCGCAATTTAATACTTTCGCTTCTGGAACACAATATGAAAAAAGGCACACAGCAAAAATTCTTCACTAGGTATCAAAATATTTATGTTGAAATGTAAAGAGTTTTCCCCTATGTGACCAACATAATCATTGACTCCAAATCTCTCTTTCGTTAAATTGCATTGTTCTTTAAGAAAAAATTCAATGGGAGCTCAATCTGTTTATATGAAAGTCTCCTATTCTGCTAAGCCTATCTTGAGCCAGGAGCTTTCATTGTTCGTTGTTGCTGGCCACATAGAGTCCAGCAATGCTGGTTTGTTTGAACCCCAATCTTTGATGCTCAACATAAAAATTTTGTTCAAAAGGAGAGTGGCTACATGGCACGACACAAGAAAATTGAGAGAAGAAGAGAACTGGACAGGAGAAGGAGGAGAAGGAGGAAACGACTTAAACTGCGAGCAAGGGGATTGCTACCAGAATCCGGTAACCCTCCTCAAGCTAAGGCTGAACCAAAGGCTGAAGCAGCAGAACTAACGGAAGAAAAAAGTTCCGAAGTAACCGAATAATGAGAATAACAAAATGCCTATACTTTCTTCATCATCAACTTTTGTAAGGTTTACAGTAGAAAAGCCCCTGGTTAGCGACCTGGCTTCATATCTGGCCGACGTCTTTAAACAAGGGGCTTTTAAAGACCCTGAACCCCTCCAGAAACAATCAGCAGGGTTTTCTTCCATCGACAACATGTTCGATACCGAATTCCCATACGCCAACTACGAAAAGGGTGAATATATCGCTTTCAATTTTCGTATAGATGAACGAAAAATCCCTTCAACCGTATTCAAACAATTCCTTCACAAAGCCGAAACTGAGTACAGAAAAAAACACGAAGGTAGGCGGCCACACAGAAACGAGTGGAACGATATAAAGGATAGTGTGGAGCTAAAATTGTTGAGCCAGATGCTTCCAAGTCCAAAAGCATTTCAGGTAATATGGAGTCCCTCATCCGGGTATTTGTTGTTCGGTTCCACGCAAGAGAAAATTATTGACCAGTTTCTCGAATATTTTGAAAAATACTTCAAGCTATATCCAAAGCCTAAAGATGCTCTGACATCTGCGCTGGAAGACAAAAAGCTGGAACAAAAGCAAAAAGAGTTTTTGACACGGCTTATCGCTTCCAGAAGCAGGGAGCTGACCGAAGATATTTTCCTGGGAAGCGAGTTTCTTCTCTGGTTATGGTACTTCAGCGAGACTGAAAAGGGACAGATAAGCTTCGATAAAGACACCCATTTTGAACTCTTTGTTGGCAACAGGATGACCCTCGAACAGACGGTTGATGGCAAAAAGCAGCGAGTTGTTTGCTCGGGACCGGATTCAGACATGGCAGAAGCCAGAATGGCTTTGAAGGAAGGCAAACAGATCAAGGAAGCTGAATATGAAATCACGATCGGGGAAAACAGGTATTCTTTTATTCTGGATACCCGGCTCTGGGCAATAAAAAGCCTAAAAACCCCCAGGATAGATTCGTCCCTCGATGACGATGATCCCGAAGGTCGTTTTTTCGAGAAAATGTACCTGATAGAAGAAGCCCTTAAGTATATTGACCTTATCTATCATCACTTCCTGACTCTCCGGCTATCGATCTCCTGGGAAAGAGACATCGTACCAGATCTAAAAAAATGGATTGAAGTTTAATTACCTTTCCAGGAAATCAGCTCTTGCCAACTTCTTCCCTGAGAGTATTCAAAGCAGATCCAGCCTTAAACCATTCTATTTGCCTGGCAGTGAGGGAATGGCTGAGAAGGATTTCAATCTTTTTACCACTTTTTTTCTTAACGATGCAGGTTACCGGTTCAAACGGCTTTAGTTCATTCAGGCCGACAATGGACAGAGTGTCATCTTGTTCAATTATATCGTAGGCCTTTTGATCCTGGAATGTAAAAGGAAGAATCCCCTGCTTTTTAAGATTAACTTCATGTATGCGAGCGAAGGACTTAGCAATAACAGCCTTTGCACCCAGAAACCGAGGCGTCATGGCAGCGTGCTCACGACTTGAACCTTCACCATAGTTATCATCGCCGACGATGATAAATCCTCCGGCTTTCTCTTTGTAGATAAGGGCTAATTCGTAAAAAGTGACTCCTCTTTCCCCAGTGTAGATGTTCGTTCCGTGCCCCACTTCGCCTGTGAAAGCATTAAACGCGCCCTGGAGAAAATTTCTTGATATGTTGCTCAGGTGTCCCCTGTACCTCAGCCAGTCACCTCCCGGAGAAATGTGATCCGTTGTAGTCTTCCCCTTGGTTTTAACCAGCACTGGCAGGTCTATGAAATCTTTTCCATCCCATTTCTCGAAGGGTTTGAGAAGCTCAATTCGATCAGAATCGGGATT
>QMLL01000108.1 GCA_003646715.1 Deltaproteobacteria bacterium | reverse complement strand
TATACCCTGAAAGGATGTTTAAGAGAGTGGTTTTGCCGGCACCGGTGCCTCCAGAAATAAGTATATTCAATTTGCTTTTCACCGCTGCTTTTAAATACTCCACTATTTCAACAGTGATAGTTTTCCATTCCAGAAGATTTTCCATGGTAAGTGGATTGTGACCGAATTTCCTGATGGAAAGCATCGGGCCATCAAGAGCCAGTGGCGGTATTATTACGTTTACTCTCGATCCGTCGGGAAGACGGGCGTCTACCATTGGAGATGACTCATCTACCCTTCTCCCGATGGCGGAAACTATTTTATCTATAACTTGCATCAAATGATTGTTGTCTCGGAACCTTATCGGGGTAAGATACAGAATACCCCCTCTTTCAATGTAAACCTGTGAATATCCATTTACCAGTATATCCTGTACCGAATCGTCCTGCATCAGTGGCTCAATTGGGCCAAGTCCCAGGATCTCATTCATTAGATCGGATACGAGCATTTCCCGCTCCTGCTTGTTTAGCGGGAGATTTTCTGCAGAAGTTATATCAATCAGAGTATCCCTTATGGTGCTTGCCAGGGCATCTCTGGACATTTCAGTGATGGATGTGAGGTCGAGCTCGTTAACAAGCCTGAAATGTACCATGGATTTGATTTCGTTGTAGGTTTCCAGGCTCAACCCCTCTGAGGTCGTATCAGTTGCTCCGGCCTGGTACCACTTTTTCCGCGTTTTCAGTCGCTCACTTAATCTCAATTCTCCGTTAACCTCCTAGAACTATAAGAAGAGTTTTTCCAGCAAAGCCTTAAAAAAACCGCTACGTCCTCTGTTCACGCTGATACCTACCAGTCCTGCTGCCAGATCTCCAATATCCTCGTTAATTTTTCTGGATGGTGCGGATGAATCGAGCAGTTTGCCGTCGTTGATGCAGTTTTGCATCAATTTATAATCGTTTGAAATAACAGAGAAAACCTGATGGTCTAGTACATATTCAACGTCTTCTGGTTCAAGCTCAGCCTGTTTTGAATAGCGATTGAGTACAATCTTTATCCTGTCGTCCGGATACCCCAGTTCAGCAAAGAGCCCGAGCACTTTTTGAGCACTTTTTATGGATGGCATGAGCTGTTGAACTATGAGAAGTATGGCGGAAGACCTGTCCAGTGCTGCCACGGATCGCTCAGAAAAATCGTGTGGCAGATCGATGACAACGTAATCGAGGTACCCGGAGATAACCTCCAGGATCTTCTTTATATCGTCTTCCTTTACTTCTTCGGCCTCCACAATGTCGTTAGCTGGAGATAGAACGTAAAAGCCTCTAGGATGCCTGTAAAGAGATGAAAAAAGGAGATTTTCGTCCATTCGTTCAAGGTTTTTTATTATGTCTATGGGCGTAAAATCGGGTTCCATATTTAGGACAAGATTAACATCAGACTGGTAAAAGTTCATGTCGAAGAGGATGACTTTATCCGACGTCAGCTTATGTATATGATCCACAAGATTCGCAGCGATTCCGGTGACTCCCTGACCGCCTTTAAGGGAAAAAACAGAAATGATTTCTCCGCTTTTATCTATGCTCTCACTTTTTTCTATTCCCCTCGTGATAATCCTTCTGATATCTTTCTCATCTCCCGGGAATATGATGAAATCTGTTGCGCCGAGTCTAAGAGCTTCCAGGATAAGGTCGGGATCTTTTTTCGAATGGACAAAAAACAGGCGAAGCTCCGGATTTCTCCTGAGTAAGTATCTGGCCACGTCAAAGGAATTGTTGATGGTTCCGTCTATGTCGATAAAAACGGCTTCCGGTGAAAGTTCCTTTACGACCTGATATGATCTGTTATCAGCGTTGCATGTCTTGAGCACTTCCACCATGGGAGAAAGGAGAGTCTTAAGCTCCTCAAGCCTCTTTTTCTCACTTCCTATGATAATACTTTTCGTTCGTATCATTTTGAGTATCCAATTCCACCAACAACTTCGGGTAATTCGCCGCGATTACTATCAGAATTATCCCCTCTTTCGCCGCTGTTTTTGTTTGTGAGAAAGAAATCAAAATCGCTTATGTTATCCTGCATGTTTTCTCCAGGAAGCGCCGGTACTTCCCCCGGATTCAGAGGTCTTACCAGGTGAGGAGTAACCACTACGATTAGCTCGGTTTCATCTTTTTCAAATTGTTTGCGGGTAAAAAAAGTCCCAAGATACGGAAGGTCTCCCAGGAATGGTATCTTATCATTCAGAATGTAAGAATTTTCCCTTAGAAGCCCTGCCATTACAAAGGTCTGACCGTCTTTTAGCTGAAGCGTCGTGTAACCAACTCTCGTTTTTAAACCGGGAACGGACACGCCGCCGCTGGCAATAGCCAGGGAAAAATCGGGCGAACTTACCTCGGGACTTACGTTCAATGTTATGGTTTCTCTGTCAACCACATAGGGAGTAAATCTCAGAGTAATACCGTACTTCTTGTACTCCACGTTTACTGCCCCGTAGGTGGATGTTACCGGTATTGGGAATTCTCCCCCCACCCTGAAACTTGCTTCCTGCCCGCTCATGGTAACCAGGGTGGGAGTTGCCAGGAAACGAGCAAGTCCCTGGGATTTAAGGAGTGTAAGCATGGCGAGACTGTCGTCCTGAAAAGAGTGGAGCAATACCTGAAATGCTCCACCAAGTGGCGAAGTGACCTGGGCTGTCGAAGTAATGGCGGAGCTGAAGCTTTTTTGCTCAGGCGAACCTGCGGTATTACTGAACCCAATTGTGCCTTTGGTCAAGTCTATCTGCACGGATTGTGAAGCGTTCGTACCTCCGCTAATGTTTCTAGAACCGGTCAACTCTGCGCTTGCGGTTCCGGCGGGGAATATCCCTATAGCCCAGTCGTGGTTGTTTAAAAAGGCAAGTCCCATCTTTTTCATCCCCGACCTGGAAACTTCCGCTATTTTGACCTGTAACTGCACCTGCTGACTCCCTTTTAAGACTATCAGGTTGTTCCTGATTGCTACCACAGATTCGACGCTGTAGTTCCTCCGATTTGACTCATTGGTGATGTCGTATGATCCTGTTTGAATGTTGACTACCGTACCCGACTTTTCTTCGGTAGCGTTTTCCTCTTCTTCCTTGAAAAAGGCGGTAGCGATCTGGAGCACCCTTTGCATGTCTCTCTGGCTTTCTACTGTCCCGTCCAATATTACTTCTTTGTTAACCGGGATAGCCCTTACACGTGCGGAAGGTACAAGTCGTTTTATCAATCTTTCAAGAGTCTCCAGTGTCCTCGGATTTATTTGTACTTGGAGATCAAATATGTCTGGTTTGGTGGTATTACCATACCAGATAATGAGGTTGGTCCAGCCTGGCCTGTTTCCCCTGATGAGGAGTTCGTTTTGGGATATGGCTCTAACAGAGGCGATTCTTTCGTCTCCTATGGCTACCTTTGTAACTCTTTTCCCGGTTGTAAAAACGATACTTTTCCCAAGATAGATTCCTTCGAGAACCGAAGCGGGCTTTACCTTGAGTTTGTTCCCTCTCACCTTAGACTCGGCGTGTATTCCGGTTGATAATGTAAGTGCTATAGAAAAGAACAGAATCAGAAAAAATAAAACGACTCGAGTATAATCCGCTTTCAACATCTGCTTACCTTTGATTAGCTACCACCCTGAAAGAGAAAGACTGTCTCTGGTGTTAATGCCGCTTATTACCTCAACGGTATATCCCTTGTTCACCATCACGTGGAATTCTTCGGCATAGCCATCGGAATACCTGATGATAAGGTTGGTTTCACCGGGTTTCATGCCTACGATACGAATCAGCCTGGGGCTCAGGGCCAGCACATCCGCAATGGCGTCGGTGCCTACCGCAATGCTCTTTACATCTCTTGAAGTCTTGAAGTCGGTTGCTTCTCCCAGCTTGATTTTTATGTCTCCTTTATAAATAGTTGCCCGACTTATTCGGAGTTTTCCGCGTCCGGCCCATGTGTTATTGCAAACGCACAGGACAGAAATGAAGACGATCAAAAAGATAAATGTGTGGCGAAATGTCATCTCGATAACTCCACCGCAAACACCTTATTTGTAAAAGGTTACCATTTCATGCCTTAATCCCTTGTAAACGAAGACACGTTTGGAAAGTCTTCTCCCCACCAGTAGATCTGTGAGGTAAACAGTCGGCGTTTTTTCTATCTGGCGGTCAGACGGCTTTCTCAAAATGAGTCTGAGCTTGCTTTTTTCCGTAGTGTCCCTGGTTGCGGCCAGCATGAGTGCCTCATCTGGAGAAACCAGCAGTGTTATCTTTTTTGGGGGTGAATCTGGGCTTGCTTGTGTTCCCGCGCTTTTTTCCGTTGCAAAAACCACCACATTTTGGAGTAACATCTTGGAAACAACATGGAATTCCGTAACCTTCCCCTCTGTCCCGGGGGCAACGTTGCCGCCTTGAGTTGAAAATATGCCCAGAGGGCAGCTAAGTATCACGTCCACCCGATCTCCGGGTTGGAGTTTTCCGCAGATGCCATCAATGTCCCTCACCTTGATGGTTACGGCTCTCATTCCGTCGGGAATGAGCCACGGAGTAGGACGGATACTCTCGTTTATTATCTCGGTTCCCGTAGTCCCTGAATAAATCGATGAAATTTCTTTGGTACTTTCTAAGTCTTTTTCCTTATCGTTTCTCAGCGCCAGGCTGATTCGGGCAGATTGAGCGGCTGCCTCAAGGGCAGCCGCCTGTGACGGTGAAAGAATGAGGGAGATACACTGGGAATTACTTTTTTTAAACAGTCCTTTCGACTGAGTAGCAGGACTGAAGCAGGTATCAAATACTTCAATGTCGCTTAGTATGATCCTCGATATGGCAGAACGTGTATTACCGGGGAGCGTTGTGGTGGCAATAACATCCACTCGATCCCCTTTTTTAAGTTTGCCGGAAAGGCCTGAAACTTTATCGGCGTTAATCGAAACGATTCTCATCCCTTTCGGGATTTCCGCCTTTTTCTCCTTGCTCCGTTTTGGTTCCGCCTTTTTAACCTGCTGAACCTGCTGTATCCTGGGCCTGGTGAGATAATGTGAAACAGTTCGAGCAGCGATATACCCAAGCCCTATGGCAATCAACAAAACAATTATTCCTCTGATTCTTCTCATCTGATAAACCCTATCTGCTTTCGTATCACTTCCTGCAACCGCAATTATGGAAAAACCAGTACTGCTTTCGCCGCAATCCTGGATGGCAATAATTGAGAAGGTAAATAACCCGTCAGGGGTTCGAACCTGATGTGAGCTACGACTCTGAGCTTTACCGGTTCGTCGTCAGATACGGTTGCCGAGACGTTGAGAGAACCGGGTAGCCAGAAGGTGTTTCTGGCTGTGTCGATAGCGAGTTGAATAGGATCGTCACCACGCGCAATGTTGGCCTTTATACCTGCTCTGGCCCCTGCCGATACGGAATTGATCAGGACGATCTGGTTAACAAAGAACCATCCGTACTCAAGGATTCCAAACAATATGGTAAGAAGCACCGGAAGGCAAAGAGCGAATTCCAGCGCCGAAACTCCCCTGTTGTTCGTTTTAAGTGAATCTGCAATTTGTGCCGTCATTTCATTTACACCAGATTGCCCAGTATGAAGTAAACGAGAAATCCCATTAACAAGGGCACACTATACGGTATGCCTTGCTCTCTTTTTTTTCCACCGGTGTAGCCGGCTAAAAAAAAACAACGATATCGTTCCACACGTTTTTTAAAAGGTGGAAACTGTTGTTTTTGATCATTAGAGCCAGGGATATAAGCGCGCCAATTATTGCGCTATACAGAAAAAGGTTTATGATACCTCTGGTTCCGAGCCATGCCCCGAGAGCTGCCAGTAATTTTACATCCCCTCCCCCTGCTCCTCCGAGTAAGAACGGAAGCAAAAAAAGTAAACCACCTACCATTGCCCCCTTAAGTGAAAATATCGCCCCTTTTTCTATCCCTGAATTCAGCATGTGAAATGCCAATCCTCCTGCGATTCCGGAGAAAGTAAGTATGTTCGGTATTTTCCTTGTTTTCAGGTCGCTGATAAGAGCCGCCACCGCGATTATAGCCGGTCCGCATAAAATAGCGTGGTTTCCCACAGGGATATTCCTGAGCATAAGATTCTTGCTTTGCTTATTGATTTTGTTGCTGAATAGTGTCTGTAGCGTTTTGTAACTTGTCTGCAATGGCGTTAAAAAGTCCCTTTAACTTGTCACCGAAAGTTCCAAGGACTACCAGAAGCAGTGCTGCCATAAGGCCTGCAATCAGCCCGTACTCTATGGCCGTTACACCGGATTCGTCT
>QMLL01000107.1 GCA_003646715.1 Deltaproteobacteria bacterium | reverse complement strand
TTTTGATAAAGGAATAGCGGTTAGGAGAGCTGGAGATGAGCTTCAAATAGCTTTCACCGGGTATATCCTTAAAAGAGAAATTACCATTCAAGCTGATATGGTTATCCTCGCAAGTGCTATCGTCGCCCCCAAGGAAAATAAGATTGCTCAAATGTTTAAGTTGCCGGTCAACGATGACGGCTTTTTCGTGGAAGCCCATGTAAAACTCCGCCCCATCGATTTCGCTACCGATGGTGTGTTTGTATGTGGCCTTGCCCACTCACCGAAACCAGTAGATGAGGCGATTGCTCAAGGGCTTGGGGCTGCCTCTCGCGCAGTTACCTTCCTATCTAAGGGAAAGATCCTTGGAGACGCCATAGTATCAAAGATAAACCCAGAGACCTGTGTTGGTTGTCAGGGTTGTCTGGAGGTTTGTCCCTTTGGGGCCATAACATATATAGAAGATCGTCATATCTGCCAGGTCAATGAGGCCTTGTGTAAAGGTTGCGGAGCATGCGCTGCGACTTGTCCTTCCTCGAGTGTGGAGCTGTTCGGATTTAGGCCAAAGCAACTACTGGCACAGGTAGATAAAGCGTTTGCAATATAGAGGGGAATTATCGATTTGCCGGAAGTTATTACTTTTTCGAGTATTTCCAGATCTTTTTCCTGATTCAGGCTCAGGATTTTTCTTTGCTGATGCAGAGGCTTTATAGGAGGAGCAGTGCCTAATCGGAATCCAAGTCTTTAACGAAAACAGGCTATTGGCATAACTTACCTCGATACGTATTTGAAGGCTCTTTATATCTTCTCGGGCTCGCTACAACTTATCCAACAATCCTGTTAAAAATCATTATTTGAATACAAGAGGTTTCTGACGCTCCATTAGCATATTTTTCTGATCCTTGAGGAAGGTCGGTGTTTGTATTAGTATTAAAGAAATAAAACATTGGGTTGGTGGGGAAATAAGGAAAGTGAAGAAAAGTCCGACATCGTTATATCAGCAAATCTTTGAACACTCAGCAGAAGCTATTGTTCTAACAGACCGTTGGCTCTACATAACGGATATTAATCTTGCCGGTATTAAGTTACTCGGATACGAGAATAGAGAAGATGCTCTGCGCCGAAGAAAACTTGAAGATCATCTGAAGGGTGGGCTCCATTTGGTTGACGAGATTCGGCAAAAAGGCTACGTGCAGGATTTTGAAGTCCTGATGAGAGACATGCAAAAAAGAGAGTTCCCGGTATTGATAAGTGCAAATGCCACAGCAGACAGCGATGACCGAGTGACCGGATACGTTGCTTTTATCCGTAATCTTTCAGCCCAAAAAAAAGTCGAAGCCGAGCTGAGACAGCTTAATCGTGAACTAGAGACCCTCAATAATATTAGCAAGACAGTAAGCGACTCATTACTCCTCAATGATGTTCTTAACAGTACCATTGAAAAGATAACCGAAACGCTGGATGTAGACAGTGTCCGAGTCTACTTGCTTGACGAAGAACAAAAGTACCTTTATTTGGCAGCGCACAGAGGACTTTCAGAAGAATTCACAAGCCTCCCCCATATTCAACTCCGGGAAGTGGGAAATGGAATTCTGGGGTATGCTGCGGAGACGAATCATGCTCTAATCGTTGATGACCTGAAAAAGTCCTCAACACCCTTCAGAAGCTCCATTTTTAGAGAAGATTTAACAGCCGCAGCTTACATCCCCTTAATTGCAAAGGGGCAAATCCTGGGTGTAATCTGTGTGTCAACCCATTTCCTACATAAGTTCACATCAAAGAATGTGGAATTCTTAACTGCTATAGGTGCCCAGGTAGGAATGGCAGTACAGAATGCTCATCTTTTTGCCGAGGTCAAGCATACGTATGAGGAATTACAACTGGCTCAGCAAAAACTTGTGCAGTCTGAGACACTGGCTTCTTTGGGAAAGCTTGCAGCGACTATAGCCCATGAAATCAATAACCCGCTGACCTCGGTATTTACATACACCAGATTAATCCTAAAACTGCTGAAAAAGGAGAAATGTTTCGGTGAAAGAATTCATGAAGTAGAACGTTTCCTAAGGCTTATGGAGTCAGAGACAACGCGATGTTGTAATATTGTGAAAAGTCTCTTGGCTTTCTCAAGGAAGTCAGTGGTTGACAGGAAACCCAATGATGTGAAAGAAATCATAGATAGAGCAGTTGATATTTTAAAGCATAAGCTGAAGGCAAAAAACATCCGACTTGCGAGGGAAACACAAGCAAAGCTACCGATGGTCCTGGTCGATTTTGACCAACTGCAACAGGTTATCCTCAATTTGTTAACTAATGCAATAGAAGCAGTGGAACCTGGCGGATCAATTTCGATAACTACACGTGCATCTGATTCTGGGGAAAAGGTCGAGATAAATGTTTCAGATAACGGCAGGGGCATTGATCCTGAGCACCTTCCTCATATTTTTGAGCCTTTTTATACTACAAAGGAGGAATGCAAAGGAGTGGGATTGGGACTTGCAATTGCTTTCGGCATAATAAAACAGCATAAAGGCGAGATCAGTGTACATAGCACACCTGGTAAAGGCACAACCTTCACTCTACGTCTTCCGGTCAAGATTCTGGAGGCATAGACGAAGAAAGAACCAGAAAATGGAGAGTTCATGACAATAAAGAATAAAATTCTTGTGGTAGATGACGAGCCTGCTGTTAGGGAATCTCTTAAGGATTGGCTCCAAGAAGAAGGATATGAAGTTGGGCTGGCATCTAGTGGGGAAGAAGCCATCGAGATGGTGAAAAACGAGTTCTGGCACGTAGTGTTACTTGACCTCAAAATGCCTGGTCTAGATGGCATAGAAACACTGCAGACGATCAAGAAACTTGAACCAGAAATCGAGGTGATCATTGTAACTGCGTATGCAACAATAGAATCTGCGGTAGAATCCATTAAGCTGGGTGCGTATGATTATGTCATCAAACCCCTTGACCCGGAAGAAGTAGAACTCCAAATAAAAAAAATAATCACTCACCACGAACCGGCTACCGAGAATATTTTCTTAAGACAGCAGCTTGAAAGAGAGTACGAGTTAGACCAGATCGCTGGTCAAAGTGAACCGATGCAGCGTGTTTTTGAGCTCATCACACAGGTTGCCCCCACAGATTCCACGGTTCTTATCACCGGAGAAAGCGGCACTGGTAAAGAACTTGTTGCGAGAGCCATCCATGCCAATAGCCCCCGGTGTTATGGACCATTTGTTGCGGTAAGCTGTGGTGCTTTACCTGATACGCTATTAGAAAGTAAACTCTTTGGCTATGAAAAAGGAGCATTCACGGGAGCCACTCACTCCAAAAAGGGAGCTTTTGAAATGGCCAACGACGGGACCCTGTTTTTGGATGAAATTGGCGACGTAAGCCCCAAAACCCAGGTAGATCTCCTTAGAGTGCTCCAGCAAAGAGAATTCAGGAGACTTGGCGGCCATAAACTGATTCAAACGGATGCCAGGATAATTGCGGCCACCAATAGGGATCTGGTCAAAGCGGTCAGTGAAAGGAAATTCAGGGAAGATCTTTACTACCGGTTGAACGTAATTTCAATCCATCTTCCTCCCTTAAGGGAACGTAAGGAGGACATACCGCTTCTGACAAGACATTTCATAAAAAAGTTCGCCATAAATCTTCATAAGAACCAAAAAGCTGTATCCCCAGAGGCTATGAAGCTCCTAAAAGAATATGACTGGCCTGGTAACGTTAGAGAACTCGAAAATGTAATAGAAAGGGCAATGGTTATTGGCAAAGGTAAGAAGATTGAGCCTGAGGATCTTCCTATTACCCGCGAACCGGTGATTATGAAAGGCAAACCCAAAGCGCTCAGTGAAGTTGAAAAGCTACACATCCTGTCCGTTCTCGAAGAAAACAACTGGAATATCAGCAAATGCGCCCGAAAGCTCCAGATCGACCGTCAGACCCTCTACAACAAAATCAAGAAATACGGACTTCCTCCACCAGATAGAAGGAAAAAATAAAATCGAAGTTCACGAAGAGATCGCTATTGCCGCCGATGGTGGACAACCCATCAAAGACCTCTTCGCAGACCTTGAAGGAGACAAATGGCAGTCAATCGTTAAAAAGTTTCTGAAAAGCTAAAAAATAGAAGATAATGTAATGCAAGGCCACCTCGGAGTCGGGGTGGCCTTATCTGTATCCAAATTTTCTCAGCACTTTTTCATCTCTCCTCCATTTTTTCTCCACCCGTACCCATAGTTCCAAAAAAATTCTTGTCCCAAAAATGTGTTCGAGTTCCATCCTTGCTTTACTCCCTATCTCCTTCAGCATCCTTCCCTTCTCTCCAATAATTATGGCCTTCTGGGATTTTTTCTCCACATGAATCGTCGCACCTATTCTAAGCAGATTTCTGTCAGGAACCTCTTCAAAATAATCTATCGTTACGGCCACTGCGTACGGTACTTCTTCTCTAAGTAGGTGAAAGATTTTTTCTCTTATGATTTCCGCCGCAATGAAACGCTCGGGCTGATCTGTCCACATGTCGTCCGGATAGTATTTGGGACCATAGGGAAGGAGTTTTTCTATTTCACTTATTAGTCTGTCAATTCCGTCTTTGTAGAGTGCGGAAATAGGAATGACAGCTTCAAAAGAACCCAGGTCTTTGTATTTGTCAATAATGGGTAAGAGAAGCTGTCTTTTTATAAGATCTATCTTGTTGATCAGCAGAATTGTGGGAGCGGAGACTTTTGATATTTGTTTGATAACATTCAAGTCGTGAGTATTTTTTTTCGCTGTGGCCTCCACCATCAGGCATATGACGTCAACGTCAGAAGCAGCTTTCAGCGCTGTTTTTACCATGAATTCATCCAGCTTATCTTTTTTGTAGGTATATATCCCGGGAGTATCCAGAAAGACTATCTGGCTTGTTTGACTTGTATATATGCCCACTATCCTGTTTCTGGTGGTTTGTGGTTTCGGGCATGTGATGGATACTTTCTGCCCCAGTATCTGATTTAGCAGTGTGGACTTGCCGACGTTTGGCGCACCTATGATTGCCACAAAGCCTGACTTGATTTTTTCCTGCCCGGTTATAATTCCTGAGAGTTTATCTTCCATTCTCTTTTTCCGCTCCTGATAGTGATTTCTTGCTGTAACCCGTTAATTCCCTTTACTTCTATGCTTGTAACACCGAACATTTCCGTCCATTTTCTGATATTTGTGTTTCGATGTCCTCGTACCTGGGACACCAGGTGAACGGGTACTCGGATTTCGATGTAATCGCTTATATCTTCGATCGATTTCAACACGGGAGTTATCAGCTTATCATAATATGCAGAAACAACCAACTCTCCAAAAGAGGGATGATAGGGTCCGGCGATTACTGTGTCTCCTCTGTCAAACCATGGTTCTGCCTGAAGTCCCATACGGATAACCCTGATGTCTGCCCGCTTGAATTCCGTGTATGCTTCAAGTGCTAGCTTTACAGCTTTTTCCAGAGATAGTGCTTTGTACTTCCCCAGCCTGTAAATTTCCGCAAGCGCAGAATCTTTTACAACGAGTGTCGGATAAATACGTACAAAACCAGGGCCGAGACTGATTACTTCGCGAATAGTCCTGCGAAATGAGTCTTCGGTCTCTTTGGGCAATCCAATCATCACCTGTATGCCGAGTTCCAGTCCTCGATCCTTAATTAACCTGGAGGCAACCCTGGTGGTTTCTGCTGTATGCCCTCTTGCCGCAGCTTTCAATACAGCATCGTCCATGCTCTGAGCACCAAGTTCGATGGCCACGATGTTGTATTTCTCCAAAAAATCCAATTCTTCGCTGGTGATATAATCGGGACGTGTCGAGAAACGAATTCCTTTTACAAGGCCTCTGTCTACAAAGTCCTGAGCCACCCCCAGAAGCTGCTCTTGTGTGGTCTTAGGAAGTGCGGTAAAAGTGCCCCCATAGAAGGCAACGTAGCATTCTTTACGAACTCCTATTCTCGAAAAGCCGAGGAATTCCTTAATGGTTTCCTCAACCTTTTCCTTCGTTGGCAATGAAACAGATTCACCCGTTATGGCCTTTTGGTTACAATAGATACAATCGTGCGGGCAGCCTGCGTGAGGAATAAAAATGGGTATTACCAGTACTTTTTCTTTCACTGTGCGTTTTTTTCTTTCTGCAAAACTTCCAGGGCCTTTTCAGCGGCTTTCTGTTCAGCAGCTTTTTTGCTTTTTCCCACCCCGTAGCCGACTTTTTTGTCTCCCACCAGAACACTGACATAAAAAGTTTTATCGTGATCGGGGCCGGTTTCTTTTTCAAGTTCGTAA
>QMLL01000106.1 GCA_003646715.1 Deltaproteobacteria bacterium | reverse complement strand
ACCTCTCTCGTCATTCCGGCCGAAGCGAAGCTGAGAGCCGGAATCTAGAGATCCTTGTCTGGATGCCGGATCAAGTCCGGCATGACAGATTTGAAATACTAGTCTAATTAATCAGAGATTCCTAAAGTATCCTGGTACGCTGATATGTCGGATGACAAAGTGAAATGCAATGACGTTTTCTTTTTTAATGATCTGGTTGATGTCATAACGGATTTGAGAAATTACCTGGTTTCTCAAAACTTCCTGGGGTTGGATTATTATGGCCCCATTAACAACTCCTTGTGGTTACCTCCTCAGATGCCCGTTATTATGGACGAGAGCAAAAAGATTCATGAAGCGAGATACTCCAAAGCAATCTTGCTGGAGCGCCTGAGAAAGAGAATAGGTGATTGTCAAAAGTGCAGATTGTCGGAAACGCGTATAAATCTTGTATTTGGAGAAGGTAATCCAGGAGCGGACATAGTGTTTGTAGGAGAGGGGCCAGGACGGGAAGAGGATATCCAGGGAAGGCCTTTTGTTGGAGCGGCAGGTGGTTTGCTTGATAACATGATAAGAGCCATGGGGTTGGAACGAAAAGACGTATACATTGGCAATATAATTAAGTGCAGGCCTCCGGGAAATAGGAATCCTGCTGATGATGAAATCAGCGCGTGTTTTCCCTATCTTGAGGAACAACTTGCTATTATTTCGCCCAAAGTTATATGTGCCCTTGGAAAATTTGCCGCACAAACGCTACTAAACACGAAAGTTCCTATTTCACGGTTACGTGGAAGAGTGCATAGTTATACGCCTTCTGTATCAACTGGTGAAAGGATCTCTATTCCCGTGGTTTCCACGTATCATCCTGCTTATTTATTGAGAAATCCGGGACAAAAAAAAGTTGTCTGGGATGATCTGAAGGTGGTAATGGAACTGGCAGGTATAGTGAAAAAAAGGAGATGAAAAATTCAGGATGTTAAGGTTCAACGTTAAAAAGACGATCCTATTTTTGCTTATTCTTGTGTTTTTTTCCCCGGCTCTGGTCTTCGGTGGTGGAGATCACATAAACGTTATTAATGTAAGCGATTCCATCAACCCTGGCACAGCGGAATTTATCGAAAAAGCAATTAAAAAATCCGAAACGGACGGTGCAGCATGCTTGGTCATCAAGCTTGATACTCCCGGCGGTCTTGTTACTTCCATGAAGAGAATAGTGAAGGCTATTCTCAATTCTGAGGTGCCGGTGGTAGTTTATGTTGCACCAAGTGGTGCTCAAGCAGCATCGGCTGGTACCATGATAACTCTTGCTGCTCATATCGCAGCCATGGCTCCCGGGACAAATATCGGTGCGGCTCACCCTGTAGGGCCATCAGGTAAAGATGTCGAAAAAACTATGAGCGAGAAAATAGTCAATGACCTGGTTGCATTCACCAAAAGTATAGCAGCTCAAAGAAAGAGGAATTTGAAGTGGGTTGAAAAAGCGATTCGAAAAAGTGAATCTATCACGGCATCCGAAGCACTTAAGCTTAAAGTGATAGATATTGTTGCCAAGGATATGGATGAGCTCATAAAGAAAATAGACGGGAGAAAAGTTAAGCTCATTGATAAAACCGTTGTACTGAAAGTGAAAGAGCTGCCTCTGGTAACGATAGAAGAGACGTTCAGGGATAAGATTCTCAGAACCTTAAGTAATCCTAACATAGCATACATTTTGATGATGATAGGGCTGGCCGGGCTTTACTTTGAACTTGCGCATCCGGGCGCAATCTTACCAGGGGTAATAGGGGGGATAGCTCTAATCCTGGCTTTCTTCGCATTCCAGACGTTACCGGTTAATTATGCTGGATTTTTGTTAATTGCTCTTGCTATCATATTTTTTATACTGGAGATAAAAGTAACTTCTTACGGCATGCTTAGTATTGCGGGCGTAGTGAGCCTGATACTCGGATCATTGATGATTTTCCCTGGAAAGCAGGATTATTTGCGGATATCTTACCAGGTGCTGGTGCCAACAGTTATCGCTGTCTCATTGTTTTTCGTCACAGTTGCTTCTCTTGCTTTTAAGGCGCAGATAGCCAAACCAAGAACTGGTACAGCCGGCTTGATAGGAGAAGTGGGGGAAGTTATGGAGGTAAGAGGGGGCCGTTTAAAAGTTTTTGTTCACGGCGAAATATGGAATGCAGAAAGCAGTGAACCTGTGAATGTTGGTGAAATGGTAAAAGTGGTGGGTGTGGAGAATCTAAAGCTTCGTATACAACGGGTTGATAGCGGCTGACTTTAGATATTCTTATATATTTGTATTCCACGGATAAAATCACCATTTTTGGTAGACATTGAGCGGTATTTATCTTATAAAAACAAACTTCTGAAAGGAGGAAGCCGTGTCGTTATATGGTCTCATCGTAATAGTAATACTTGGGTTGATGTTTCTTGCCTCGGCAATCAAAGTTCTCAACGAATATGAACGTGGAGTCGTTTTTCGATTGGGTCGTGTAATTGCAGCCAAAGGACCTGGATTAATAATCCTAATCCCTATAATCGATAGAATGACGAAGGTATCTTTGCGATTGATAGCCATGGATGTACCTTCCCAGGACGTTATTACCAGGGATAACGTCTCGGTGAAAGTAAATGCGGTTATATATTTTCGTGTGATGGACCCGGTTAAAGCTGTCATAGAAGTGGAAAATTACCTCTATGCGACTTCACAGCTTGCTCAAACTACATTGAGAAGTGTGTGCGGTCAGGCGGAACTTGATGAATTGCTTTCCGATAGAGAAAAAATAAACACCGAGCTGCAAGAAATTCTCGATAAACATACAGACCCGTGGGGTGTTAAAGTAACCACTGTGGAGGTAAAACATATTGACCTTCCACAGGAGATGCAGAGAGCAATGGCCAGACAGGCCGAGGCCGAAAGGGAAAGAAGGGCGAAAATAATAAACGCTGAAGGAGAGTACCAGGCTGCAACCCGATTGGCAGAAGCTGCGGAAATTATTTCCGAACACCCGATGGCATTGCAGTTACGTTACCTGCAAACATTGCGTGAGGTATCTGCTGAGAACAATACTACCACGCTTTTCCCAATACCCATTGATTTATTTAAGCCATTTATAACGTTCACAGAGAATATGGATAAACTTCGTATGGTGCAAGAGAAGTCAGGGGTCGAAAAAGAAGAATAGTTACTGATATTGAGAAGGAGTGGAGATTATGGGAAAGAAAAAGGAGAAGGTTAAAAAAGAAAAACCATTGGAGAAGATGACCGCCAAGGAACTTCGCGAGATGGCCCTCGAGCTGGAAGGTATTGTTGGTGTTCACGCAATGAATAAGCAGGAGCTTATTGAGGCCATAAAGAAAATCAAGGGAATAGTGGATGAGAGGAAAAAGCGTACGGATATAGATGTAAGAGCGATAAAGAAGAAAATTAGAGAATTGCGAGAATTGAAAAAGCAGGCGAAAGAAAAGGGTGATAAGAAAAAGGTTGAGATTTTGCGACGTCGGATGAGCAGGTTAAAGAAACAGACAAGGAGAGCAGCCGCGGCTTAAGGAACCTCTGATAAGTACAAAGAATTGCTCGGTTGGGAGAAGATAAGTGTAAAGTAGAAGCATATTACCTCTCTCGTTATTCCGGCCGAAGCGAAGCGGAGAGCCGGAATCTAGAGATTCTTGTCTGGATGCCGGATCAATGCCTGTCCCTGACTTGATCAGGGATCCGGCATGACAGATTTGGAATAATAGTCTAATTAATCAGAGATTCCTTAACTAATGAAAAAATGAAAAGACTGAGTTCCTGCGCAGGCAGGGATCCATCGTTGTTGGTTGTAGTCGTTGCTTTCTCATAAGTTTCCTCTTTTACTGTCCCAATAATTGGGATGATTTATATGAAAGTTTCCTATTCTGCTAAGGCTATCTTGAGCCAGGAGCTTTCATTGTTTGTTGTTGCTGGCCACATTGAGTCCAGCAATGCTGGTTAGTTGAAAAGAGTACCCATGAATGCATGGGTTTTCTGGAAGCAAAACCCGTTTCACTGAGTGGAACGGGTTTTTTAAAATTCAGGTTTAAATACAGGCAGATGAAGAAGCTAGAGAGTATATTGAATAGGATTGATGGGAAAGGTTACAAGGCGTATAAGGACCTAAAAGGCACCTATAAATTTGGTCTTTTTGACCTATCAATTGATCATGTTCAGGGTGATCCTTTTGCTTCCCCGTCCAGATTAAGTGCCAGGGTTTCGATTGATAGTACCGGATTTCCCGAAGATTATCTCTCATCGCGCACGAGGAAATATGCTCTTGGAGATTTTTTGACCCGGCGTTTTTCCTATCTCACAAGGAGATCTGGAAAGCAATCCAGAGGATCGGGCAAAAGTGGTCTTGTGTCGATTGAGTGTGGTGGACAGGAGATCCTGCCAAGAAATAGTGTTGTAATTTTGAACGATTACATTGAGATCAGATTTGTCGTCGGACTTCCGGCTGCTGGTAGGAGAATTCTGGCCGGGGAAGCAGAGCGTCTTCTCTGTGATTACGTTCCTCGTGTCTTAAAGGATACCCTATTTTATTCCTCATTGGATCCTGATGCTTTAAGAAAACATATTGAGGTAGCTGAAGATCAGGAAGCAATAAGAGCACAATTGCGAGAAAAGGGTCTTGTGGCGTTTGTAGCTAACGATTCAATACTGCCACGGGCGTCCGGAATTGATCCCAGGCCCTTGAAGGAAGGGGCCATCCCTTTTGTTTCTCCTGAATCCCTTAAGGTAGAAATGAAAGCTCCCAATAGGGGCCGTATTGCTGGGATGGGAATTCCCGAAGGTGTGACTCTAATAGTTGGAGGTGGATACCACGGGAAATCCACATTATTGAAGTGTCTGGAAAGTGGGGTCTACGACCATATACCGGGAGATGGCAGAGAATATGTTGTCACAGTTCCTGGAGCCATAAAAATCAGAGCTGAAGATGGAAGAAGCATCGTTGGTGTGGATATATCTCCTTTCATCAATAATCTCCCCGGAAACCGGTCCACGGATTTCTTCACAACCACAAATGGCAGTGGTAGCACGTCGCAGGCAGCAAACATTATGGAGGCTCTGGAAGCCCGTTGTGACCTGTTACTGGTTGATGAGGATACTTCTGCAACCAATTTTATGATACGAGACCAGAGAATGCAGCATCTTGTAGCTAAGGACAAAGAGCCAATAACCCCGTTTATTGACAAGGTAAGGCTGCTGTATAAAGATTATGGTATCTCCACAGTCCTGGTAATGGGAGGCTCTGGGGACTATCTTGATGTTGCTGACACTGTCATTTTGATGGACAATTATTTACCAAGAGATGTTTCGGAAGAAGCCAGAGAAGTCGCAAGAAAATTTCCAACTAAAAGGAAACCTGAGGGAGGAAGCAAGTTTGGAGACTTGCCCAGCAGAGCCCCCTATGCGGGGAGTTTTGATGCCAGAAAAGGGTCTAAGAGATGCAAGATAGACGTTAGAGGAACCCATACCCTTCTGTACGGACAAAATACTATTGATTTAAGTTGTGTGGAGCAACTGGTTGATCCCGCGCAGACAAGGGCAATCGGGTACTCGATCTGGAAATGGGCTGCTATGCAAAAGGAAAAACCCGAAGAGCTGTTTACCGGGCTCACGAAAATTATGAATATCATAGATCAAGAGGGCCTGGATATCCTTTTGCCGTATAAAGCCGGTAATCTTGCCCGCCCAAGGCTAGTGGAGATTGCTGCTGCTATTAACCGATTTAGAAAGCTGGTTGTAAAAAAGAAAGAATGACAAATAGATCCAGGTAGCAGCTGCGCAATAGTTCACAGTTGAGAAATATCTCCTGATCCCTATGGAGAAATAGTGAGCGTCCGCTAATTTTTTTGCCTGTCATAGAATTAGAGTTGACATCGAATTGGTATTTCCGCATAATAACCTGTCCTTATGTACGCTATTCAAACTGGAACCTGGGGTTCCTAAAGTTAGTCTACTGTGCGTTTTTTAGCAAATTGAGGTGGATCTGATGGAAGCTAATAAAAAAATAGTTGCTGCGATTTCTGCGGCTGTCTTTCAGTACATACGTGCGGAAGAAGAAGCGCTTTTGGAAGTGCCCCCCGAGGTAGAGGCTCTACCTGCGCAACCTGTGGCCATGCCCAGTGTCTGGAGTTTAACGGGGAGGCAGGGAATGATGAACATGAGAAGATTGATGCAGTTCAGGTCTATAAGGAAGCTGTAAAAGCTTGTGGTTTGTTTATGGCACACCTGGATGCCCACATTGTTGGGATTCAGGTAATGTGGAGGTTGCTAAAAACGGATATTAAGGAGAGACAAAATGGAAGCTGAAAAGCATGGTGCATTAACTGCAGGATT
>QMLL01000105.1 GCA_003646715.1 Deltaproteobacteria bacterium | reverse complement strand
CTGTTACGGGCAATGCCCGATTTCGGTTCCGGCTCATATAGTTGCAAGGGTTTTGTCAAATCTTTTGATGAAATACTCTCCTGGTTTAAATACTTTTTAAGCCCGGTCAATGAAATCCACCTTTTCGGGATAGCTTCAGCATCTTCTTTGATGTAGAAAAAAGCGTTAATCGATTGCGGTTTCGGAGGCTCGAACACCACGCCGGGAAGCAGAAAAGGTTCCAGAGTTTTTACTGATGCTTTTTCGGCCTCTTTATTTAAAGCGGCTATGTTGGAGGGCGCAGGAACCAGATAGTCAAAGGAACCATCCTTCGCATCTCTCAACAGCATGTATGTTTTGATCGCCAGAGTTCCCTTTTTTGTCGGAGTTCCAATGTCCTGATAACCTTTTCCGTGAAGAAACTGAGAAAACTCCCTCTTCGTGAGTATCAGACTTCTGATTGCTCCATAAAGGGTGCCGGGTAAAGGTAAGGGGCTGGAAGGTGCCCAGTCCTGTTCTCCTGCAGTGAAGGGAAGGGGAGACCGGAAAAACAATGGGTCCAACGGTGTGATTTTCAAAGTCTTTTCCATATTACTCCTCCCTGTCCGGGTTAACAAACCTTGTATAAAGGAGACCTGTTTCGATTAAATTAAAAAAGGCCTGGAAGTCATTATTGAGGAGTGCGAGCAGAGAAGTTAAATCCTCATAGATCTTCTGCTGGATTTCTTTCTTTCTCGATTTTTCCAATTTGGTGACGAAGTGGGTATGACGATTCACTGCGCGCTGAAGTAGCGGATTAAATAACTTCAAATCGGTCTGAGAAGCTTCCTTCTGAGCAATGGGTACCGGCGCGTAGATCATAGAGTGAAGATCTGCGATTTCCTTCAGGAATCTCCTTGAGAGCCAGAATTGTCGATCGCTTTCTTTCTGGGGTTTCATGAAGAGGTCGAAGATCTGTTTCGATTTTTCAATGGTATCCGGGGTTTCTTCTATTTTCCAGTTCCCACCTGATAAGGTGATCTCGCCGGAATGTTTAACCCAGGTTAAAGAAAAAGCATCTCTACCTAGATCATTCTTCGCTCTACGTTCCATTTCAAATCCCTTCTTCACGACCAGAGCAAGCGGCGTTTTGTAATGTGCGATAACTATGCCCGCTGATAGGCTCGCAAGAGGCCCCATGGTTAACCAGTGGCCATCGGGGGTCTTTACGACACCTGTTTCGTTTGTTTTGTTGGGTTCAATTCGCCACAATGAATCGCTGTCTGAGCTTACTCTTATTCTTCCCGAGTATGCCAGCCTCAGAAGCCTCAAGACATCCCATAGGTCCCTGAGGTTCACAAGGGCCAGAATATCATCGCCACCCGAGTAAATCAACTGTCCAAGATATTGCTCTTCTATAATCTGGGGGGCAATTTTAAGCGCAAAAGTTTGAAGGGCTCTTGCAATACTCGCGTGATAAGCAGGAGTTACAGGGCGAGTCCCTCTAAAGGTTTCGAGAATGGTTTTCTTGAAGTCTTCTGGAAGATTTCGCCATACTTTGGTGTGGTAGATATTGGAGCTATCGCTGAATTCGATTTTTTTCTTATTTGCCGCTTCTTCTATTTCACCGGCAAGCCACTTACCCATTTTATCTCCATCAATCGCTATGAATGCATAATACGGGCAGGGTTTTCTATCTATTTTCTTTAAGAGTTTATTCAGCGCGTTTTGGGCTTCTTTTACATCATTTTCCAAGACGTCGGCCCCAAGTGTTCTCTCAATAACCTCTTTCTGAAGCGATGCTTCAAAAAACCACTCTCCTTCGGTTATCTCTTTCCCGATGGTATTGGAGATTCTGGGGATGGGCCGTATTTTGGGACTCACCGTAGTGCCTTCGTGCAGTTTGGCTACCGCCTTTTCAAATTGCTGGAGTTCTGCGGAAACCTCTGAATCCGCATACAGGAATTCCAGTAGGTCTGCAACTGCGACATCTGTCACAGATGGAAAGGAGTAATTTGGGGGGATGTCAATTTCTTCGATGATTTTGGGAAGGAAGCGCTTTATCAGACATACGGCGCACAGGGCCTCATTCTCTGGAAGTTCTCGAGCCCCAATATTTCCCACATTCGGGATAGTGACCCACTCGAAATTGGTTTCGTCAAAGTATTGCACTACAAATTCCCCGTTGATCTCTCTTTTCACAACTACCGCATTTCTCTCACCACAAAGATGACAGCGTTCTACGCGCTCATTACTACTTGCCTTTTCGGGATTGCCAGGTTCCGGCTCACCGAAAAGTTTGTCCCTTAAGGATTTTCTGGCTGCAAGTGCTTTCTCCGCATAGGAATACAGGAAACCGAATAGGGTTCCCACATTTGGCTCATAGAGTGTGTTCTGGTTTTTAGTAAAGGACAGAATTGACTCGACAGCACTGACTTTTTGTGAAGAAAGCACTTTTTCTAACAGCAACTGCGCATTCTCGTAGTCCTTTTTCTCGCTGTCGGACTGCGGTAATGGCAGCGCAATCCAGTAAGAAGCAAAGGCTGATTCTAATTGACGATCGATGATTTTTCTATAAGCTGTAGAGTTAGCTAATTTCAATTCACCGAGTACCTTCGTTACCCAGCTTTTCAGCTGAGTCTTCACAGCCTGATCGCACTCCTTACCGATTTCTTTCAATACCTCATGATCATTTTCAGGTATAAGTGCGACAAACCGATTGGGAATTGTCGGCCGTATAGTTTCGAATGGGTTTTCCTGAAGTATCCACGGGTGAGCTTGAAGGTCCGGGTAGATTACAACAGTTGGCCCATATCTCTGGATTACCTTCTCTATAGCTTTGAATGTCAGCAAAGATAAGATGAAGCTACCTGCCCAGAAATCTTGGGCTTTCCTTGCCTGCTTGATGAAACTCTGGACAGGGCCAACGGTCCATATAAACAGAGAAACCGTTGTATACGATGTCCCTTCATGCCACACAGCAGAAGTTGACGTGGTAAGTTTCAGATGGTCCCAGATAGTATGGTCAGGAACCCTCGTGTCGGCCGGAAGTAGTTCCCAGGGAATTCCGGGTTCTTTTTTCTTGAGTTCCCGCAGTAAGTGGTGCCAGAGATAAGCCAGTTTTTCCGCCTCCGATTTGTCCTTCGTTTCGTAATGCAGTCTCTCGAGCACTTCTTTTAAAGCCCTGTCCGCCTGCTCAAAGCTCTCTCTCGTGAGATTAAAGGGAATTTCCCTCCCGCTGAATGGATGGCGAAAGGAAATTTTATCAAAATCCATGACTTGAAATTTTGGGTCTTTGTCAGCGCCCTTAGGCAATACAAGCCTTTCAGTGGAGGATGCAAGTATATCCATTCCTTTTGTGACTTTAAAATCGTCATCGGTGAGTGAGATTCCAAAAGCAAAGGCCAGTTCTTTGGCGACCTGCTCATGGTTTTTTCCGGCGGCGAGAGCCAGCGCCTTATGGATCGGATCATGAAAAAAGGCGATAAGGCGAATTCTACTCATAATATGACCTCCATAGCTTTGGGTTTAATTGCTTTTTCTATGAAATCGATCAGAATCGTTGCTTTCCCGTCGCCGTCTAAAGTAGTACTCGGCTTCTTTAGTATTAACTTAATCCCCCTTGTCTGAATTTGTTCAGAATTTTCCAAAAAAGGACCTCTCAATTTAACAAGAACAGGTAAGTATCGAGTGGTTCCTAACTTCGCTATGTGGAAAATAAGAGGTGAAGCCATCCTTTCATGAAACTGGGGCAAGAAGGTCACGGGTTTAGTGCCGGCTTTTCTAAACCTAAAAGTAATTGGCATTCCAAATGTAGTTCGCTGCGGCGCTGATCCACCACTTCGGTACCTGTTGGGATTTCGGAGAATCCCCAAAACAAGGTCATGATCCGGGTTTCTGCATTGTCTGTAAATTTGCATAGTAATCGCTATATCATTCAATGCCTCTTCCCATGATCCAAATGAATTTTTCCATATATAAATTTTGTCGAGATACCATAACCCCGCTGCCCCGTTTCGGGTAAACTTTACGAGCTCATTTTTGAGCGTCTGCCATGCAGATCGGAATTCTTCTTTCCATGCTTCCGAGGTTGTCGCTGAAATTGGCAGAATTTTTTGTCCCTTCTTCAGGCTAATACTGCCAAATCCTCGTCTCCATCGAGTCCCAATGCCTCCGATATGACCCATTAACCAGAACAGGTTGAGTATGAATTCGAACTCATTTCTTCCCAGAGAGGGGTGTTTGATTACGGTTAAAGTGAACACTGAACCGGATGCGATAGCTTTTCTTTGGTTTTGCCCTAGGGTCAACGAGTAACCAGCGTAAACAATTCCGTTAGTGCCAATTCCCGGGCTGTTACAATTATTGCTTCTTCTGTCAAATTTTTTGTATTTCTTTCTATCAAATTCCCAGGTACCTGATGTTGGCGATCCGACCGTTATTTTAAATGTAGAGCGGCCTGTTTTTTCGCCTGCGGCACCGAATATCTTATCCTCCCATTCTTTGCTTCCTCCGAGGGCTCTGAACCACCATCTCAGCATTCCTTTGATGCTCGGCGGGCGGAGTTCTGCTTCTGCATTTGGAGATGCACCCCCCAGAAACATGGGGGTAACGACCTCGAAATCTAACTTGACTTCCTCCAAACTCATGGTCACCTCCTCATTTTTCCCTTTTCTGTGAAATTATTCAAGCTAAAAATAGACATGGCCATATTCCTGATTAAATGAAATCTTTGAATTCCCTGATCAAAAATTCGCGATTGAGCTTTACATGTTGAGGCATAGTAAACCATTCTTTGATCTTTGCGTAGATGCTTCCAAGCTGGTGCTCCACGGTTTTCCGGGATTTGCCGAGCCTCTTCGCGATTTCGGAAGAGGACCCTCCCTTCCGGATAACCTCGAACAGAATTTTTCTTTCGCTATCGGTGAGTTTTACATAAACGAATCCCATTAGAAGGGTTTTTCTCTTATGTCTGTGAAGGGATTTCCAGAAATCGGGCTCGGTCAGAATGTCATCGTGCATCGCGGCAACTGTTATCGCGGGGTCCACCTCGCTCCATGGAAGAATGGGAATTTCTATCAGTTTCGTCCAGTGCGATGGTTCAGTGGGGGTTAAACTCTTCGATTCCACGAGCGATCTGCTTGAGGTCAGATAAAACGCTTTGTCGTTCTCATCGAAAAGGATCTGCGCAGCCACTGTTGAATATATTGCCATGGGTTTGCGGCCGCCCGATGCATTTAGATACACTGTGTATCCGTTTTTCTTGAGTTGTCGCAAGAGCCTGAAAATTGTTTTGAAAAACGCAGATATCGAGCTGACAGATTCTATGTCGGTAACGTTCTTATCCCGATCTGTCACTGGAACGAAGGAAACAGTCAGTCGGTCGTGGGAATTGTTGCCGAAGAAATCCTTCAGTTTAGAGAGAGCGCGTTTTACTTCGCTCTCTGCAGGGGAAGTGTGTACTACGTAGAGCTCTTCTATTTTAAATGCAGGATATTGTTTCTTCAGGGCATGAAGGGTCAAAGTCACTACCTGTGGCTCTGACCCGAGAGTTATAACCAGTGCGTTTTTGTTATTCATTCTTCCCGTTTCTCACAACATCCACCATCCCGAATCCCTGGCTGTTTTTGGCGCCGAGGCCCGTATCGTAAGCTATGGTGAAATAGGGTTCGGGAAGGTTCAGTTCATAGAGTCCTGTCCAGCCCTTTATCCAGGTTCCCTTGAAGTTGGCCACGACGAGATTTCTGTTGCTCACCTTGACGGGCTTTATGTAAGCATTGTCTAATGGAGGCAACTTGTTTTCATCGCCGTAAATCGATATCGCTTTTCTCTTTAGATTGTCGAATATCAGTTCCTGAAATTCCTTCTCCCAGGGAGTGAAGTAGTAGGTTTTCCTCTTCCCGTCTGTGCCATAGAGGGTCCGGTACACGGTGATGGGAGATATCGCCCTGACGAGGAGCGGGCCTTTCGGGATAACCCTCATCTCCACCTCAATAGATGCAAACCTGCAGACCGTTCGGTTCAGGCGGGCTTCGCCCCATTTTACGAGGTGGATCGCCAGGGACTCGAGGATCTGAGTTTCATACGAGCCGATTTTCAAAAAAATCGGCGATTCAAGTGACAGAGTCCCCGAACTGCGGTCGAAGCTGCGCCTTTTGCTCCTCAGGCGGGAAAAAGTGAATAGTTTAAACCTGCGTTTTTCATACCGGTAGCCCTCCTCATGAAGCCAGTCGGCAAGTGCCCTGTCGAGACTCCTGTAGATAAATGCCTGGAGGATATGGTTGTAGTGGATGGGGATCTTGAGGATTCCTGATTGCGGTTCAAGTTTTAAAGAAATTCTCATCTTAATTTATAAAGCTTAATTTATGACGATAAAAAAATGTCTTATACTTCAAATTTTG
>QMLL01000104.1 GCA_003646715.1 Deltaproteobacteria bacterium | reverse complement strand
GGCTCGGGCTCGACGCCTTGAAAGATCCATATTATAGTCAAATGTACCCTGGTTATCCGTATGACCTACAACCAGGAGCTTTAGCAATGGCTTGCTACGCAGCAACTTTGCTATCTGGTCCAGGGTGGGTTTTGATTCTGGTTTTATTTCCGTCTTTCCGGTGTCAAAGTATATGCCGTAGAGAGCCACGCTTCCCTGCGTGTCTATCTCCGAAGCCATCTTCTCGGCCTTGACCACCACCATTTTCTGTTCCATCGGCTCGGATTTAAGGACATCCACCACAACAACTGTTCTGTCCTTGATGGCGGTACAACCACTGTCATCACCCAAAATGTAAGAAAGCACCGAGACCGTGCTTTTCTTATCCGGCAGATCCACAACCATATACTGTTGATCCTTTATATTGGACGACGCAAGGGCACAGTATCCGGTTGAAAACTTCTTGTTGTAAGAAGCCACACTGTTCATATCTTCCAGGAAATATCCCAAGCTTATTTTCCCGTACCATATCCAGGACGCATGGTTGGGATGCCCCCCGCAGCCTCTACCTTCGCAGGTATATAAGACTTTGCCACCCAGTTCACGAAGATGGTTTTCGTAATTTTTTACTACCTCAAGAGGACCGTGACCCTGTGGAATCAGGTAGGCAATCCTCGTGTACTCTCCTTCCAGGGTCCTTGCCTTCTCAGGAGCATAAAATTCGATATCATTTTCTTCTTCTCCGGTTGGTTTTAGAGGAGACAGAGGAAATGTGAACTTAGCATAAGACTTATGCTTGTACGCAACTATCAGCGACCCCTCAAAGCGCTTTAAAAATGGTGGATCTTGACTACCAGGTACATCCTTGGTGGGAATTGTGGCATCCGCACTTACAAAAAGAGGGAATACCAAAACAAAAATGAGAATGAACAGGTATTTATTCTTCATTACGATTCCTCCGATTGCTTCCGAAAGGTCTTCAGATAAACAACGTTACAGCCTGGAAATTATCTTTTCAGCCAGAGCCTTTTCGATTTTCAGATGCGCTTGATCATCATCGTTGCCCCTCCCAAGGCCTACCATAACACACAGGGACGTATCCCTGTTTATCAGTATATTCAAGCCCGCACCCATCTTGAGGCCGCTTCCTCCGTAATATGCATCTTTGCCGAGGCCTTCTACCGGTACCAGGTTTTCAACATACTTTTTGGTTTCCAGGTAATTACTCTCTGCTGTTCGCCCTTCCTTTTGGAGTGAAGGACTCATATCCTGAGTCCTCATAAGCTCCGTTTGGATGAATATCATATCCCCGCCAGAAAGTTCGTAAAAACATTTTCTTGTCCCAAGAACTTCGAACACCTTGTCACCCTGATGGGTGATTTTTATGGACGTACCCGGGAAAAATTCATGGATATCCGACTCGGTCAATTTGTCGCATAGATTAAAATTAGCCATGCCAGTAGCATGATGGCTCCTTCCCTCACTCGTAACTTGTTCTTTTTTCTTCCCTTCTTTCGAGGAGCTTGAATCTTTCGAAGAACAGGCCCAAGAAATCAGCAAAGCGATACAAACCAAGGCACACGAAATTAAGAGAGTTCTAGTTTTCATAAGTTGCTCCTTTCAATGAATTAGACATCTTCCTTTATTTCCCAATAATTCCGGAAGGATTGGAATTAATCCTATTGAATGGGACTGTCATACTCTTCTTGGGAGATTGCGGTTTCATCTTGTAAATAGGCTTCTGGTTTAGCCGATCTACACGGAATGTCCGCCACATCCCCCATGGGGCGTTCGGGACAGAGGCCAGTTTCGCACGGAACCGATAGTCCCCGGTCTTCGTCAGGTGCATCGTGAACATGGATACCGTTTTCCCCGCTCGCTTGTCCAACTTCACCTTTACAGGGCTAAATCTCCCATGCGTGCCGTGCTGAATCTCCACTTCCACCTTGGCGTCAGCTGCGTGCCGAATTCTAGAGCTGACCAAAACTTCTCTCCCCATCAACATAAAGGCCTGCCGCTCCCTCGGAGTCTCAATTACAGGCGGTGCCAAAGGCATCTTCAGCCTATTTTGAGTCATGGGCTTGACCGTTTTTAGGCCGGCTACCTCAGAAGTAACAACTTCAAAGCCGTGCCAGGAGCCCCAGCGCCCGCCTTTGCCAGAACGGAATCGTATCTGGTATTGCCCCGGTTTTCTGAATTTCAGGTGCAGGGTAGTGATGTCATCTGAAGTAGTAAACCTATGAGTGACATGGGGAAGCATAGTGTAAGAATTATTCGCCGAAGGTCGGAAACGGAGCTGGAATTCCGGTTTCACTTTTCCAGCGTGTCGCATCTGGATTCCCACATCTTCCATAGTACGGTAATGGAGCTTTAGAGGAATGATGATGGGAGGCAGTAGGTCCGCGGCGTGAGAGAAGTCTGCCCCCTGCTCCTCCTGCCCAACAATATTGAAGTCTCGGTAACCCGTCATGTCCGGATTATCTGGTTTTGTTCTTACATACAGTCTGAAAAAGCCATGATAGGGGTTACCACCTCCAACCTTCTTGAATTTCTCATTGATAAGAAAACCTTTACCAATAGCGCCCTTGTACATTTGCTGGCCGGGAACAATTGTCTCTTCATAAGAAAACAGTTCAGTGCCTACCGGATCCAGAGTACTTTCCATCCAGTAATAAGTCATCACCAGGGTCATTTTTTCTCTCATAGAGGAAGGGAGTTTAATCTTGATTGGAATGTCATCAGGGGTGTCATAACCATAGGTTTGCATTGCTTTTTTCGGCTCTATGATCTCAAATTTCCGCCCAAGACGGGCCTTGAAATGTCGCCAGGTGCCCCATTGAGGGCGATGCATGTCATAAACCTGGTTATCCAGTGCAACCCGGACACGGTAATCCGCATCAAAATCTTTGAGTTTGACCCACTTGCCGTAAGTACGGGCTCCTTCGTCATAGACCCAATCGTTCCCTGGAACTCTTTCTTCCCTAAGTAGCTCGTAAGGATACTTTGATGCGTCCTTGCTGTATTCAATGCGCAGGATCAGGTTATTATTAAAATTGGGACGCTTGTCCCAAAGAATACGAAAGATCGGCATCGAGCCAGTTATCTGTCCCTCCGTTGGTTTAACAACTTCGGATGCCCGTGGGTTAGTAGAATTTAGACGCTCCCCTTTGACAACTTTGAAAACTACCTTTTGGCTATCGTAACGAGATGACATGGCCATGTTCGCACTCACAAAAGCTACATATTTTCCGGGAGGCAGGGCATCCACTCTAAAGAAGGAAACACCGTTTCCTTGAAGTTTTCTGATAATGGGTATATCTATCTTATGACCATAATAATCCTTCAGCTCTCGATGGTTTTCCTTTTCCATGAAAAACTGTACTGTCCAATTTTTGGGCACGGGTACGTCGGTGGCATACCACAGAGTGAGGAACGCATTACCGGGAGGGGTTGCTACCTCAGTTTTGGCTATCTCCAGTTTCATGGACTTGGCCAGAGCTTCCAGGACCATGTTCTGCCCTTTTTTAGCTTTTTTCTTCCAGAGGAAGAAACGGGATACAATATTACATTAAGATGCTTCTATATTCTTATATTATTATATTACTACAAAATCGACTTTCACGCCAGAAAAAATGATCACTTGTGTGCTGAACATCGGCGGGAACACAGAAATACTTATAACTAGCTTTTTTGGGCGAGGGGTTTTTCCTACTTATTGACGAGAGGTGGCCTTATTGGTGTCCGGTTTTTATGGTTTGATGACGATTGGGGTCCCTACTTCCACAGATTCCCAAATTTCATCCATTTCATTATTTTTTACTGCAATGCACCCATCAGTCCAGTTAAATAATTGAGTGATAAAACTTAACCAGCCTAACCCGTTTTTCTGACCATGTATCATTATAAAACCACCAGAATTGACGCCGGCTCGTTTGGCTCTTATTTTGTCCTGCTTATTTGGATATGAGATATGAATAGCCTTGTAGAAAGCGCTATCAGACCTCTTATAATCAAGAATGTATTTTCCTTCCGGTGTCCGTTCATCCCCCTGACGTTGTTTGTGTCCTATTGGGTTCGCTCCTAAAGCAACCGTATACACTCTAAAAGGTTTTCTGTTCTTCATGAGATACATTTTCCGCTCACGTTTTTTCACTAAAACCAGATCAGCTTTTGGGATTTCGCCCCCAAGAACCAGACTGGGTATAAGCAATATAAGGAAGATTATAGCTTTCGTAATTGTAAAAACATACCGGCCAAGTTCAGCTACCGCTATGAAGCAAGGTCATTTGCCGCTATGAGCGCAGCGGATTGCTAGGCGCTAATATCTGCGATAATTGAAAGTAAAAGGTTTTTTAAGCGGAGCTTCGTTTTCCTGGGTAACCACCATCCAAACCGAATATCTCTGTTTTTTCCCTCGATAACTAGATCACCTGCGGAGCGAAAATGCATAGGGTTGGATTTCACTGAAATACTAAATATTGACCGCAATGGCATATCATCAGTTACCCACTCGTTTCGTTTATTCCGATACCTGTAATAGATGCTTTTTTTATCGAGCGCAAGTTGTTCTGGATGCGTAATATGTTTACGTATGGAGAAGCCGATTGCAATCATGCATACAGGGATAAATAAGAGAAAATATCTGAATAATTGCGGACTGATGAGTTTATAAGCATGAATGATCGACAAAGCAAGTGATATGATAATTAATCCAGCTAGACTTCTCCATATGTTCCACACCGGATAACACGTAACAATCCAGAGATCGTCATCGCGCTCGAGCTTGGCCATCAGTCCTAATTTAGTTTCCAAAGGATTAACATGCTCAACTTTCAGCTTGCCGGAACGAATCTTGTCAATGAGAGGCTTATCCAGATCGCTGACATCAGACGAACTCACGCCGTTTTCGACTTTTTCCAGGACAGGCAGTTGGAACAGCTCAGCATATTGCCTCCATTTCCGATCCCAATCAGAGGGAGTAACAGACACGGAACTTTCTGACATGTACAAGAGAACATCTTTTCCGGAGTGTTCATGTACCAGTCGTATAAGATATACCGTGTATCCGGATCTGGACTGCCCGGCTCCTCCGTGTTGATAAATGTGCTCCTTTAGGACTCCTTTATAATTGGAAATCGGCTCTTTCCATTGCCGAGAGCCACTGAGCCCACGGCGCCGCCAGAAAACATCGTTCCGGGAGATAGTAGTTTCTTCGAAATAAACGTATTGGCTGAGTCCATAAAGAATAACGAAAATCCCGGGAAGAGCGATAAACAGCATCATAAGAAAGTCAGGAAATATTTGCCTTGCAACCAGCGACTCGTAAATATTATTCCAAAAGAGGTAAACCCATCCTGATCCGATAATAAGAGCGATGGTGCCAGCCATTCGGTTCCCAGACTGGCTGTGCTTCATCGGTAAACTACCATCTGAAGGAGTCCAAGATATTTTGTTTGAGGGAGAACTTTCTCTGCCAACTATTTTAGTCACTCTTTTGCCTACCTGTTTTCGTTAACGGATTTTTTTACCTGCTGACATCAGGAGGGCTTATAGATGTTCGGCTTTATTATAAATTTTAATATCAAATTTCCTTGCTGCTCCTAATAACGCCTTATCTAAGGTAGCTAAAGGTAAATTTTTTCTAATAGCTAATTCCAGATAAGAAGCATCATATGTGGATAATTGAGACTCACGAGCCAATGTATAAACATTCATCATTACTTTTTCTGATATTTGGCTTTCCACCTCAATAGGTAATTCTGAAAGCAACTCCCAAAATTGAATACAATCTATATATCTTAATCGCCCTTTTCTTTCAGCAACAACTAACACATTGCCTACTTCAAGTGGCCAAATTACCGGAACAATAGCACGTACACATCTCAAAGACTCTAAAACATTATCTGCATATTGATTGGCCTCATCCGCAAAACACCATGAGATTACAACCGAATTATCTATTACAACCTCATAGTTCATTAATCTCTGCCTGCTTCGATTAACATTTTGAGATTTAATCCTTTTAATTTCTTATTCCTTCTGAATTCTTTCAATTTTTTAATAGTTTCAGAAGATGCATACTTATTGCGATCATCATATGGGGCTAAAATAGCTACCGGGATACCATGCTTGGTGATAATAATTTTTTCACCCTTTGATACTCTGTTAAGCAATTTCGGCAAATGAGTCTTTGCTTCATATGCTCCGATTTGTTCCATTTTAATTCTCCTACTAGTCTTAAACTAGTCTAAATGATTAAAAGAAAAGAATCAACTCAAAATATTCAGCCATGTAGAGTAGAGCCTTGGTGCAGTAGCTTTAGGGTTCGGTGGCTTATCCATGGGTTTCCACATGGGCCTCAGTCCGACTCCCATACCTTCATTCCCTCAGCCCCCTCGTCGAACCGGACGTCGG
>QMLL01000103.1 GCA_003646715.1 Deltaproteobacteria bacterium | reverse complement strand
CAGTTGATAACACCTATAGCACTGGAAGAAGGTTTGCGGTTTGCTATTCGTGAAGGTGGAAGAACCGTTGGTGCAGGCGTGGTTAGTGAGATTATTGAATAATAATGTTTAACAGAAAGATAACGAGGGCAAGAGGGTCATGGTAACCAACGATAGGATACGCATTAAATTAAAGGCTTATGACCATAAGCTATTAGACCAGTCTACGGCAGAGATAATTGAAACTGCCAAGAGGACTGGTGCTAGAGTGGCAGGTCCAATCCCTTTGCCTACGAAGATTCACAAGTACTGTGTACTTCGTTCTCCTCACGTGGACAAAAAGTCGAGGGAACAATTTGAAATTAGGGTGCATAAGAGGTTGCTGGATATACTTGAGCCCACGCAACAAACCGTTGACGCTCTTATGAAGCTGGATCTCTCGGCCGGTGTTCACGTGGAAATAAAGCTCTAGTTTGGAATTGCTGTTTTAAACTGGTGAAGTCACTGTAGAAGGCTTAGAGTCATGATAAAGACGATCATTGGAAGAAAATTGGGAATGACCCAGGTATTTGGAGAAGAAGGGGAAGCTATACCGGTAACCGTCCTCGAGGCGGGACCCTGCTTCATTACTCAGGTCAAGACCGTGGAAAACGACGGCTATAACGCTCTTCAGCTAGGTTTTGGAATCCAGAAACCGAAGAGAGTGAACAAGCCGTTGATGGGCCATTTTGCAAAAAGTGGCAAGGGACCGTTTAGGATCTTGAGAGAAGTAAGAGTCGATAGCACGGATGGTTTTGATCTGGGGCAGGAAATAAAAGTTGACATATTCCAGGTTGGGGAAAGGGTTGATGTAATTGGAACCAGCAAGGGAAGAGGTTTTGCGGGAACCATCAAAAGATGGGGTTTCCACAGAGGGCCTGTATCCCATGGTAGTAAAAACACTCGCCCCCCGGGTTCAATAGGATGTTCGGCCTGGCCTTCCAGGGTAATCAAGGGCAAGAAGTTACCGGGACACATGGGAAACAGGCGAGTGACTGTTAAAAGCCTTCAGGTCGTGGATGTTAGACCGGAACAGAACCTGTTGCTGGTAAAAGGTGCTGTGGCTGGCGCACCAAATTCGTTCGTTATCATTAGAAAAACAAATAAAGGCTAGGTTCTACTATATCTGGTAACCGAGTCCGGAATATGACGAACGGAAGACTAAGCGCTAAAGGATGATAAGGATTGAGGTTGATGATGCCGGTTATTGATGTATTCAACATAAAACGGGAAAAAGTTGGGGAGCTCGAACTAAGCGACTACGTATTTAACGCTCCCAACAAGCCATACATACTCCACGAAGTTGTGAGAATGCAATTGGCCAACAGGCGCTCGGGCACGGCTTCTACCAAGGGTAGAAGCGAAGTCTCTGGTGGCGGTAGAAAACCCTGGAGACAAAAGGGAACAGGGCGTGCCAGAGCGGGAACCATCCGCTCACCATTGTGGAGAGGTGGAGGAGTTGTTTTTGGTCCTAAACCCAGAAAGTACGTTTTAAAGGTTCCTAAAAAAGTTCGCAAGCTGGCGTTGAGAATCGCCCTTAGTAACAAGCTGAGAGAAAACCAGATGATGGTTGTTGACCAGTTCAGCATGGAGAGAATCAAGACGAAAGATTTTCTCCAGATAATTAGTGACTTACAGCTGGAAGGGCGTATTCTGGTGGTAACCAACGGCAGGGACGAAAAAGTGGAAAAATCTGCCAGGAATATCCCATGGGTTAAAGTTTTGTCCACTGAAGGAATAAATGTATTTGATCTGATGAAATACGAGAATTTGCTCCTTTCCCAGGATGGCGTTGGGAAAATTGAGGAGGCGTTAGGAAAATGACAAAGGAAGAAGCATACAAGATCCTTCGTCGTCCGCTGATTACTGAAAAAAGCACAGACTTGAAGGAAGAATTCAATAAGATAACCTTTGAAGTTGATAGGCGAGCAAACAAGATCCAGATCAGGAAGGCGGTAGAGTTGATATTTAACGTATCGGTAGAAGATGTGCGGACAATGAATTTTAAAGGCAAGAAGGTTCGCATGGGCCGCTTTCAGGGGAAATTACCTGATTGGAAAAAGGCAATAGTTACACTGAAACCTGGTCAAAAAGTTGAATTCTTTGAAGGTGTTTAGTTGACTGAGCTGACGGCTTGGCAGCGATAAGCAGATACGTGAGGAAATCATGGGAATAAGAAAAGTTAAACCTACTTCACCGGGTAGAAGGTTTCAAACTTATTTGACCTTCGACGAAATTACGAAGAAGAAGCCGGAGAAAAGCCTGGTAGTTCCTCTGAAGAAAACAGGGGGAAGGAACTGTTATGGCCGCATTACCTGCAGGCATAGAGGTGGCGGTCACAAGAGGATGTACAGGATCATAGATTTTAAGAGGGATAAGATAGATATCCCTGCAAAAGTGGCAAGTATTGAATATGATCCGAACAGGTCTGCCAGGATTGCACTGTTGCATTACGCGGATGGTGAAAAGCGCTATATTCTTGCTCCGGTTGGTTTAAATGTTGGTGACACAGTAATTTCCAGCGAGCATGCTGATATTAAACCCGGTAACACCATGCCGCTGAAGAATATTCCTCTCGGTACCATAGTTCATAATGTGGAACTGAAGATAGGCGGAGGAGGGCAGCTGGGAAGAAGTGCTGGTGCGGCTATCCAGTTGATGGCAAAGGAAGGCAAGTACGCTCAGTTAAGGCTTCCGTCCGGTGAAGTCCGTATGGTTCTGCTGGAGTGTAAGGCTACCATAGGTCAGGTTGGAAACCTGGATCATGAAAATGTTTCGTTTGGTAAAGCAGGTAGATCCAGGTGGTTGGGTATCAGGCCCACTGTACGAGGTGTGGCGATGAACCCAGTGGACCATCCGCACGGTGGTGGCGAAGGAAAGACTTCCGGTGGAAGACATCCGTGCAGCCCGTGGGGTATGCCAACTAAGGGTTACAGGACTCGAGGGAAAAAACCGAGCGACAAGTACATTATTCGCAGAAGGTATGGAAAATAGACTTTCGGTGAGGAGAAGGAAAAGTGCCCAGGTCACTTAAAAAAGGTCCATTTGTAGATGAACACTTGATGAAGAAGGTATTGAAGGCCAAAGAGACGGATGACAGGCGGGTCATTAAAACGTGGTCACGCCGTTCCACGATTGTGCCTGAGTTCGTGGGGCTTACAATTGCCGTTCATAACGGAAAAAAGTTTATACCGGTTTTTATCACAGAAAATATGGTAGGACATAAGCTAGGTGAATTTGCCCCCACAAGAACTTTCTATGGTCATGCAGGAGATCGTAAATCGCGAGTGAAAGGAAAGAAGGGGTAGATAATGGAAGTAAGAGCGGTATCAAAATATATAAGAATTTCGCCGCAAAAAGCCCGTCTCGTTGCTGATCTGATTCGGGGGAAAGACGTGGACGAGGCTTTGTCGATACTGAAGTTTACACCCAAGAAGGCAGCGAGACTTATAGACAAGACTTTGAGGTCTGCTATCGCGAATGCGGAGCAGACAAAAGTTATCGATGTAGACAGTTTGTACGTTAAGAAGATCTATGTTGATCAGGGTCCTACGATGAAAAGGTGGATGGCCAAAGCCATGGGGCGGGCATCCAGGATCCTGAAACGTACGAGTCATATAACCGTAGTGCTGGACGAGAGGTAAATTTTAAGAAGTAACTGACAATTTAGCAGCAAATTTTCTGGAGGTGGCATTTGGGTCAGAAGGTACATCCAATAGGTTTTAGGTTAGGGGTAATTAGAACCTGGGATTCAAAATGGTTTGCAAACCGTGGATACGATAAGCTTGTTTACGAAGACAAGCAAATTAGGAGATTTACAAAAGAACGCCTGTTTCATGCTGGTATATCCAGAATTGAGATAGAGAGAGCGGCAAATATCGCTAAGATCAGGATTCATACGGCACGTCCCGGTATTGTCATCGGTAAGAAGGGAGCCGAGATCGAGCGACTGAAAAATGATCTCGAAAACATGGTGGGGCGTGAAATCCTGATAGATATCCAGGAAGTCAGAAAACCTGAAACCGATGCGACTCTGGTTGCAGAAAATATCGCATTGCAGCTGGTAAGAAGGGTTGCCTTCAGGCGAGCCATGAAAAAGGCTGTAACCACGGCGCTGAAGTTTGGCGCACAGGGCATTAAGGTATCCTGTGCAGGTCGACTGGGAGGTGCCGAGATGGCCAGACGAGAATGGTACAGGGAAGGCAGAGTGCCTCTTCATACTTTGAGGGCTGATATCGATTATGGTACCGCGCTGGCCAAGACCACTTACGGTGTTATAGGCGTGAAGGTGTGGATATTTAAGGGTGAGGTACTGCCGTAGATTTATCGGATTAATTTTACCTTTTTTTTTAACTAGGGAGACATGAAAGATGCTGGCACCCAAACGGATAAAATATAGAAAGAGACAGAAAGGGCGAATTAGGGGAAAAGCCTATCGTGGATCCACTGTGGCATTCGGGTCCTACGGTTTACAGGCTCTTGGAAGAGGAAGGCTGACGGCTCACCAAATCGAGGCCGCCCGTATTGCCATGACCAGGCATATCAAAAGGGGTGGTAAGATATGGATCAGGATTTTCCCGGATAAACCCATTACTAAAAAGCCCGCTGAAACCCGAATGGGAAAGGGTAAAGGTTCTCCTGAAGGTTGGGTTGCAGTGGTTAAGCCTGGCAGGATCCTCTACGAAATGGAAGGGGTTAAGGAGGATGTTGCTCGCGAGGCGTTTCGCCTTGCTTCTCATAAGCTCCCCATTGCCACTAAGTTTGTTACCAGGAGGGAGACCAGAGTATGAGGGCTAGTGAATTGAGAGACATGAGTTTAGAAGAACTGGAAGCGAAGCTTAAAGAATTTAGTGAAGCGCTGTTTAATCTAAAATTTCAGCACGCGACGGGTCAGCTTGATAACACGGCTCAGCTTAAGAAAACTCGACGTGACATAGCACGAGTGAAAACAATAATTAATGAAAAGAAAAGAATGGCAGAAGCAAGCTAAAGAAGAGGCCAGTTTATGAACGCAGTGAGTGAGACAAAGAACAGGAAAACGTTGATTGGTGTTGTTGTCAGCGACAAGATGGATAAGACTGCTGTTGTGCAGATTCAAAGTTTAGTGAAGCACCCGGTATACAAGAAATACGTTCGCCGATATACGAAGGTTAAAGCCCATGATGCCGAAAACCGGTGCCATATTGGGGACCGAGTAAAAGTTAGGGAATGTCGTCCTCTGAGCAAAACCAAGCGGTGGATCGTGGTTGAAATTATTGAACGAGCAAAAGTGTAACCTGTGTAGCATTTGTTGACTTTTCTCTTGGTTAGACAAACTGGTTAGAGAGGGTAGAGTAAGATGATACAACAAGAAACCAAGCTTCTGGCTGCTGATAATTCCGGTGCGAAGAAGCTCTACTGCATAAAGGTCCTGGGTAGCACAGGTAAGCGCTACGCGACCATCGGGGACATTATCGTAGTTTCCGTCAAGGAAGCCATCCCGAACTCGAAAGTCAAAAAAGGTGATGTAATGAGAGCAGTGGTTGTTCGCACCAAGAAGGAAATCCGAAGACCTGATGGGTCATACATCAAGTTCGACGATAACTCTGCGGTATTGATTAATGCGGCAAAAGAACCGATCGGGACTCGTATTTTCGGACCGGTTGCAAGAGAACTGAGAGCCAAGAACTTCATGAAAATAATATCTTTGGCACCTGAGGTGTTGTAATGGGAAAACATGCTAAGAAAATTGAACCTCACAAGAAAAAGTATCACCTTAAAAAAGGTGATACCGTTATAGTTATTGCCGGCAAAGAAAAGGGAAAGTCCGGAAAGGTCCTTCGGGTTATACGCAAGAAGGACAGGGCAGTAGTAGAAAAAGTTAATATGGTGAAAAGGCACCTTCGTCCGAGTCCTCAAACAGGGCAGGGTGGTATCCTTGAAAAGGAGGCTTCGATCCATATATCGAACCTGATGGTTATATGTACAAAGTGCACCGATCCGACCAGAGTCGGAAGGAAAATGCTCGAAGACGGAAGGAAGGTTCGTTACTGCAAGAAATGTGGTGAAATTCTGGATGAGTAAGCCGGAGATGCTCGTTATTGATGTGACGATGTTTTGGGAGTGTTTATAATATGGGGAAATTAAGGGAAAAATACATTAAGGAAATTGCTCCTCAGTTACAGAAACAGTACAATTACAAGAATCCAATGCAGATCCCTAAGCTTGAAAAGATCGTGCTGAACATGGGCTTAGGGGAAGCGATTCATAATATAAAGGTACTGGATAGGGCAGTTGAAGAGTTGAGTCTTATTGCCGGGCAGAAGCCTGTTATTACAAGGGCTCGAAAGTCGATAGCTTCGTTTAAGCTGAGAGAAGGTATGCCCATAGGGTGCATGGTAACTTT
>QMLL01000102.1 GCA_003646715.1 Deltaproteobacteria bacterium | reverse complement strand
GTTGCCATGCTTGCCGATTCCACCACCAGCAAAGAGCGGTATCTCGTTTTGCTTGCCAAGTTTAACAAGGTTCAGGTAGCAATCTCTGATATTGCTCGCTATGGGGTGTCCCATGTGATCCATGGATATGTTATATGCTGCTCCGGTTCCTCCGTCCTCACCATCTATGGCCAGACCGGCAGCATACGGGTTCCTGGTCAGGTTGTTCAGGACGGCAAGAGCCGTGGATGTACCGGAAATTTTCGGATAAACAGGCACCCTGAATCCCCAGGCCATGTACATGGACTGGATCATTTTTGCTACCGCTTCTTCGATGGAGTACTTGGTCTGATGCGTTGGTGGACTGGGTAAGCTTACACCCTGAGGGACTCCGCGAATGGAAGCGATAAGTTTGTTTACCTTGTACCACATCAGGAGCCCACCATCACCTGGCTTTGCACCCTGGCCGTACTTGATCTCAATAGCACATGGATCTTCCTTCATTTCGGGCAACGCATGGATTATTTCGTCCCAGCCAAAATATCCGCTCGCGATTTGCAAAATTACGTATTTCAGAAATCTTGACCTCAATAACCTTGGAGGACATCCGCCTTCCCCCGTGCACATCCTCACCGGCATACCCAGTTCTTCGTTCAGGTATGAAACTCCCATCTGGAGCCCCTCCCACATATTGGGAGACAATGCTCCAAAGGACATGGCACCTATGATGAGCGGGTATATCTCTCGCACCGGCGGAGTCCAGCCTTCTTCTTTAAGGAGTCTCAAATCTTCCTCAGGCGGTAATACTCGCCCCAGCAGCGTCCTTAGTTCAAACTCGTGCCGGCCGGCATCCAGTGCGGGGTCGGTGAGCATTGAAATCCTGGTGAATTTTATCTGGTTCAGGAGACTGTAACCTACGTTCCTGCGACCGCCCCTCCTCCTTGGTTGCCCACCTCTGTTTATGTGAAAACGGAGCTTATCCGCTTCATCGCTTCTGCACGGCATGATGGCTCCGTTGGGGCAGACCAGGTTACACATTGCACAACCTACACATGCGTAGGCGGGGTCTGTTTTCTGTCTTATGCCGTAGAAAACCTTGTAAACGTTTCCTGGAGTTTCCTCCAGTCCCAGCGGAGTCTCTATGATTCTCTTTCTGAATACTCCCAGTTCAATTGCCTGCACCGGGCAAACTGCCGTGCAACTTCCGCAAAGGGTACACTTATCCTTGTCCCACAGGATCTGCCAGGGCAAATCCTTTACACTTAATGTGGAAGGTGTAATGGTTCCGTTTGTCGACATATATTAACCTCCTGACGATCCGGGCCTACGAAGGCCGTGTCAATGTACATTGGCTGAAAGTCTTTTGATTTGTCTCGATCGGGGATTATGGCATCCAGTGCGCACATCTCCGATGAAAAAACATAAAAACCGGGTTTTCCTCCGACAACTCCAGGCCGCAGTTTTTTTCTATCTTGAACCATAAAGAGAGTGTTATCGGGCAAGCAACCTATTACAACGTTGGGCCCGTCGATGATGAGTCGCCTGCAGGAATGTTTTAGTCTCTTCAAAAAGTAGCCGCTGGGATGATTTTCAAGATCCTGATCCTGCAATGGCGTTATAATGTGCTTGTATGCCTTGATATCCAATCCCAGCTTGAAGAGCGTGTAATGGAGAATATGGGTAAATACTTCGGAATCCGACTGATACCCGATATACCCTGGAAATCCACGTGACATGAGGAATTCCTTGATCGGTACGAACGCTGTATTTTCCCCGTTGGTCATAGTTGCTACACCCTGGATGAAAAACGGGTGGCACGCATAGAGGTTTATCGCGTAGTTTGTGTTCTGACGACCCTGGGCGAGAATAACCCTTGCCTTGAAATCTTTACGATCAAGTCCAAGATATTCACCAACGGTCAACGGATCGCCTATTTCTTTGATCATAATTACGTCGGGCCAGAAGCTGAAGACTATCATGTCTCCCGTTTCTTCACCCATCTGCCTCAGTTGCAGTCGTATGAGTAATAACCTGTCCCTGATTTCACTTTCGCTGAGTTCCTCCCACTCCTCCGGGTATTCATAGGCCCTGATAAGGTAGATGTCTCTTTTGGGCACTCCGGTAGGTGGATCTTTTGGGACTTTTATGGATGTCTTGTACTTGGTCATAAAACCCAATTCCATCATGAATGTGTCAAGCTTTCTGAGGCCCGCGGTAGAAAAAATTCCGGAGAGGATAGGTTGATTTTTCAGTTCCTCAAAGGGACCGGCAAGATCCGTCATAAAAATTCCCACTCCCGATCCGTCTTGACCCTCTCGCATCACATCAAGAGCCTCTATTGCGAGCATAGGTGATTGAGGTTCTTCACTGGTTAATGCGAATAACCTGCACATTTTCTGTTTCTCCTTCCTGGGTTATTGTATTTTTCAAATCCTGTTAGCTGACATTGCAGCCAATGACCGATTGGCCGGAACCTTTCCGGGCTCGGCAACCGGTAATTATTGTTCCAGTGTCCTGTCTGAGATCTATTACAAGGAAAGCCGATCACTACTAAAAGGTAGTGAGGGGCTTCTGAACATCGGTGTTCAGGGTGGGCATCATTGACCGGCTTTTCATGTATATCAAAAAATAAACTAACCAGCATTGCTGGACTCAATGTGGCCAGCAATAACGAACAATGAAAGCTCATGGCTCAAGATAGGCTTAGTAGAATAGGAGACTTTCATATAAAAGCCAAGAAAAAAGTGATGGGTTTTTCGAAATGTTATGTTTTTTCAAAAATGAGATTCCTTTGCGAAGGATAGTGGGTACCCAATTCCTTGAGGCGTTGCCCTTGCCGGTTTCTAATTAGCAGGATCGCGTGGTTTTACAGATACTCTTTAACCCTGTTTTCCAGTTCTTGATAGGGAAAAAGCTTGGAGTAATCAACAAGACCAGCCATAGCCCGTGACTTAAGATGAATTCCAACTTCTTCTAAGATAGCCACGGGATTTAACCCTCCGATGACCACGACTCCTATTCTGCCTTCGCTGACGGGCACTTCTAGTAGCTGCATTCCAGGCCATCCAATGGCAAGAAATCCACCCAGACCGATCTTTTCTAACTCGCGCGCAAGTTTAATCACCTGCTTGCGGCTCTGTGCAGGGATTTCGCGGAAGCCAGCGCCGATAAAGCCGTCTCCGGTAGATGTGGCACCTACAAAATTGGTCATCCCGCTCCTGATAAAAATTTCCAGTGGGTCAATACTAGTACCGTCATAATTTATAATCTCTACGAACCGGGATGGTTGGCCCTGCTCAAGCTCCAAAAGCCCTCCAAACCGGGAATGCGTGGGGATGCCGTAATCAAGCAGGACCCCGTTGAGGGTGACAGAGCAGACCGTGGCTACTCCAATCATTTCCTTGGGTACAGTATGTTCCCCAACAACTTCGCCCGGGCCAAACAAGCCGATAAGAAAGCCCATAGAATAACCGGAAGAAAAGACCTTGGAAATGAAGGTTATGGCTTTAGAGATAAAGGACAGAGGTATGAATGAAAGGTTGATTATCACTGTTCCAGTGCGCCTTTCGAGGTCGAAACTCATTCGATAAGTCATTTGGTCAATCTTGGCAGTAAGGAATCCAACTTTTTCGAACACGCGGGCGCTTGCTAGCTCTCGTCTGCCCCTCTCTGTAATTCTGCGCCCCAGCCGACCCAGATTTTCGGTCAAGCCCTCCTGGTCCATCCGATAGAGATGAAACCTAACCGTTCGCTCGCTGAGCTCATACCCCATGTTCAGGAGTTGCTCGCTGATTCGAGAACTTCCCAAGGGCCTGCCGGCTTCCTGAAGAACTTTCAAAATTGCTAGCTGTTTCTTTTCGACTTTACCTATCATAAGGTTGGCATATATCTGATATTAGAATCTCCGTCAAGTTTAAGTGGCACTTTTGCCACTTTTGGCCCCCTTTTATCCTGACAAGAAAAACATATTCTTTAGATCAGATAGATATAAGCACTAACAAATTAAGCAACCTCTGATAATTACAAGGAATTGCTAAGTTTGGAGAAGATAAGTGTAAAGCAGAGGCGTATTACCTCTGTCGCCATTCTGGCCGAAGCGAATTTTGAGCGCTATCCTGTGTAACAAAGTATAGAGATTGTTTAACTCTCTGTGCATAGTGACAGATACATTCTGATTTTTGAGATTCGCCCGACACAGATTGCGGCAACATTACCGTAAAATTTAATTATAATACCGATTATATGTCAAAAAGAACTCAGAATTTATCTTGACATGATCTTTTTAAGTTAGTATCGTCAACGAAGGCTTCTCTGATGTTTGAAGCTAATTAGTTTTCGTGCTCAGGAACACCGGGCACGAAATTTATTCGGGTGCAGCGAAATCGGCTAGTGGCAATATATGGCCAGACAATTTAAACCAGAAGGGAGGATAAGATGAACTTGCAAAGACCTAATGCCAACGAAGCTCTACTTACCAGGAACCGCTCTCGCAATGTGGCGCCTCAATCGGGGATTTGCTCCCGATGCGTCGACGGATGCCGCGGTGGATGTGATCTGTTTGTTTCTACCTACCGGGGCCGCGAGCTTCTTTATCCGGGACCGTTTGGTGAGATTACTGCGGGTGCAGACAAGGACTATCCAGTGGATTATTCTCATCTCAACATTAACGGTTACGCCGTGGGAGCATATGGGATCGCTTCCGATCCCGACCAAGCTACCTTTCCCGCGGTGGATACGGAAACCGAGTTCGGAACCGATCATAAGGTAAGGATGAAAGTACCAATTTTTACCGGTGCACTCGGTTCAACAGAGATCGCACGGAAGAACTGGGAGCACTTTGCCATAGGTGCCGCTATCTCCGGTATTAGCCTGGTGTGCGGAGAGAATGTCTGCGGTATTGATCCTCTTCTTGAACTTGATCAAAATGGAAAGGTCAAGGAGTCTCCGGAGATGCGTCGGCGTGTGGCGGAATATCGGCGCTATCACGAAGGCTATGGAGATATACTGGTGCAACTTAATGTGGAAGACACCAAGTTCGGGGTCGCCGAATATGTGATCGAAAAGCTCGGAGTGGAAACCATTGAACTCAAGTGGGGCCAGGGTGCAAAGTGCATCGGCGGAGAGATCAAAGTTGACTCTCTGGAAAGGGCTTTGGAGCTCAAGAAAAGGGGTTACATCGTGACCCCGGACCCGGAAAATCCAGCTGTCCAGAGTGCTTTCAAAGTAGGGGCGATCAAGCAGTTCGAAAGACATTCCAGGCTTGGGTTTGTGGACCAGGAAGGTTTTATGAAGGAGGTGGAGAGGCTGCGAAGTCTGGGAGCCAAGCGGGTAACTCTCAAGACAGGTGCTTATCCCATGCGCGAACTGGCAATGGCCATCAAATGGTCATCAGAAGCCGGCATTGACCTTCTTACCATTGATGGTGCTCCGGGGGGTACTGGGATGAGCCCCTGGAGGATGATGAATGAATGGGGAGTTCCTTCCATTTATCTCCATTCCATGGCCGTGGAACTTTGCGATCGGCTGAGAGAAAAAGGCGGTAGAGTCCCCGACCTCGCCTTTGCTGGAGGCTTTTCTGCCGAGGATCATGTGTTCAAGGCCCTTGCCTTGGGAGCGCCTATGGTAAAGGCGGTGTGCATGGGCCGAGGCCTCATGATTCCTGGAATGGTAGGAAAGAACATTGAACGCTGGCTCAAAGGAGAAGACGGAGGACTACCTAAGACTGTCTCACGATATGGAACTACCAAAGAGGAAATCTTTGTTCATTATCAGACCTTGAAAATGAAATATGGGGAAGATGTAGAGACATTCCCGCTGGGTGCCATTGGATTCTACACTGCTGTGGACAAGATCAAAGTCGGCCTACAACAGCTTATGGCAGGGAGCCGCAAATGGAAGGTTTCTTTGATATCACGTAATGATCTAATGTCTCTCACCGAGGAGTGCGCTCGGGTTACTGGTATCCCTTATGTGATGGACTCGTACCGTGAAGAGGCCCTCGAAATCATAGATGGTTGAGATTGGCAGGGAGTGCTGGAAATCGCGGCCTAAAAAATTCCTCACTAAGTCAGCAAAGCGGCTGGCGCATTTTCTAGGCGCTGATATTCTCGCTTCCTTGGTGCTCTAACATGCCTTGCCGATAAAGATTCAGGAGATGGCATTTCTTCACCTAAAGGACAGATACGTCGAGTCATATTGCCGCCGTGCTGCGCGGCGGCTTTAGCTTGACATTTTCATGGTTACCATTAGACGGATTCTAAAAGCCGGTTACATGTGTTTGTCTGCGTTATCGGCTTTCTACTTATTGAAACTTCCCTTGTATGAAACGCTATATATCTGTATATACTCAACTACTCTTTTTGTCATTGATTGCACGCACAGTAAAATTCTTGTTACTAATCTCCATTCCGATGTATATTATCTCTGGCCGCTT
>QMLL01000101.1 GCA_003646715.1 Deltaproteobacteria bacterium | reverse complement strand
TAGGTCATGACTTTCGCGGGAATGACGTTGATATTGCCCATTCATCATTCCTGTGCGGGCAAAAACACAGCATAATTGGTTGTGGGGGTCACTTCCTCTTGAGTTTTCATCTTTTGTCGTTTCGATTAACGGGGTGGTAATTCGTATTGGGTTCTTCTCGTTGACTTATTTACGTTGCTAGTCTAGAATTACTAATTGATATCAAAGTAAAGGCTTAAAACTACTATATTTTTAGAGAGTCGGTCGGGCTAGGTTTTTTATTAATGGGAGGAACTGATGGAATCCTTGAAAGATAAGATCGAAAAGGAAATCCAGGAGATGAGACGTCAAATGTTGAGAATGTTCCAGGATTTTCCTGGGCCCAAGGTAATGCCTGCTTTACATTCCCACAGGCAGGGATGGACGCCCCCTATAGATGTGTATGAAACATCTGACGAATATATAATACTCGTGGATCTTGCTGGTGTTGACCCCAAAGATATTGATATCGTGGTTGAAGATAAGGTTCTGAGGATACGTGGTAGGAGGAATCGTCCGTCTATTGCCCGTGCAACCAGGGTGCATGAAATGGAAATAGATTTTGGCAATTTTGAAAGATATTACCGCTTTCCTACTCCGCTGGATATTGCCCGTGCGACATCAAGTTACAATAATGGTCTGCTGGAAATTGTATTACCGAAAAAGCAAAAACATGCAACGGTCACGATTTCTCTTACTGCGAAATAATGGAGGTGTCGGATAATGTCTGAGGATCAGCAGAAAAATCCACAACCCTGGGAAGAGGTTAAAATCCCCGAACGTCTTCCGATTCTGGTTGTTCGCGGGATGGTACTGTACCCGGGTTTAATCATACCGATTATGGTCGGCAGGGTTCCGAGTAAGCGTCTTGTGGACAAGGCTCTTTTGGGAGATCAGATGATTGCTGTAACAACCCAAAAGAAAGAAGACGGGGAGGAACCGGGGCCTGATGATATATTCCACGTTGGTACCGCTGCACAAATCTTAAAAATGATGAAGCTCCCTGACGGAGCGTACCAGATTATAGTGCGTGCCATAAAAAAGATACGCCTGGTTGATTTTGAAAAAGCAGATGAAGACGGATACTGGACTGCCAGGGCAGAAGTGATCGATTTGCCGGATATGTCCAAATACGAGGCGGATAAAGAAATAGAAGCCCTGCTACTCAATATCAGGCGGCAATTTGAGAAGATGGCTCAACTCGCCGGAATACCACCGGAAGTAGTAATGTTAACCCTGAATGCCGAGAGCCCTCTTCAACTTGCCTATCTCATCGCTTCTAACCTCAATATTACTATTGAACAGCGCCAGGAAATACTGGAAGAAAATGATTTCAAAAAGCTCCTTGAACTTATAACAAGGCACCTCACACAACAGCTGGAAACTCTCGAGCTTAGCAAGCAAATCCAGGAAAAAGTAAAAGCAGACCTGGACAAGAATCAACGAGAATTCTTTTTGAGGCAGCAGCTTAAAGCCATACAAAAAGAGCTGGGTATCGAAGACGAAAGAAGCGTAGAAATACAGGAACTTAAAGAAAGGCTTGAAAAAACGAAAATGCCTGAAGAGGCTCGTAAGGCGGCGGAAAGGGAACTTGACAGGCTTTCCAAAATGCCACCAGGTGCAGCAGAATATACTGTTTCGCGCACGTATCTCGAGTGGTTACTCGAACTACCATGGGAAGTATCCACGGAAGACCGTCTTGATATAGATGAAGCAGCAGCCATTCTTGATAAAGATCATTTTGACCTGGAAAAGGTAAAAAAGCGAATTCTGGAGTATCTTGCGGTACTTAAGCTTAAGAGAGACATGAAAGGGCCGATTCTTTGTTTTGTGGGCCCTCCGGGCGTTGGTAAAACATCGCTGGGACAATCGATTGCGGAGAGTCTCGGCAGAAAGTTCATAAGGATTTCTCTTGGTGGAGTTCGTGATGAGGCCGAATTAAGAGGACACCGGAGGACATATGTAGGGGCATTGCCTGGAAGAATTATTCAGGGGCTCAGGCGTGCAGGGTCCAACAACCCGGTTTTTATGCTAGATGAGGTCGACAAGCTGGGATATGATTTTAGAGGTGATCCCTCGTCTGCGCTCCTTGAGATTCTTGATCCCGAGCAGAATCATAATTTTTCTGACCACTACATTGAGGTGCCTTTTGATCTGTCCAGGGTCATGTTTATTGCCACCGCCAACCTGCTGGAACCCATACCGCCGGCGTTGCAGGACAGGATGGAAGTCCTGGAACTTCCCGGGTACACTCCCGAGGAAAAACTGCAAATCGCTAAAAAATACCTGATACCGGAGCAGCTGGAAAATCACGGACTTACCTCTGAAATGTTGCAGATAACTGATGAAGCGGTGAGCGACATAATAAGATTGTACACCAAGGAAGCCGGGGTTAGAAATCTTGAAAGGCAAATTGCGGCCATATGCAGATCTGTGGCGAAGAACGTGGTAAGCGGGAAAAAAGGATTGGTTGTGGTAGACGCGAAAGATCTTGAGAAGATTCTCGGGCCAATAAAATACATTCCCGAGATGGCAGCGCGCGTTTGGGGGCCAGGATTAGCCACTGGTTTGGCATGGACACCAGTTGGCGGTGATATCATTTTTATTGAAGCAACCAAAATGAAAGGAAAAGGCCAGTTGATCCTTACCGGTCAGCTTGGAGATGTTATGAAAGAATCCGCCACAGCTGCTCTTTCGTACGTGCGATCTCAAGCCGAAGCCCTGGGTATAGATGATGAAATATTTGGTAAAACCGATGTTCATATTCATGTCCCGGCGGGTGCCATTCCAAAGGACGGACCATCTGCAGGAATAGCAATGGTTATGGCTCTCATTTCTCTTTTTCAGGATAGGGAAACGAGAAAAGATGTTGCCATGACGGGCGAGATTACTCTTCGAGGAGAAGTCCTGCCGGTGGGCGGAATAAAAGAAAAAGTGCTGGCGGCGAAGAGATCGGGAATTACAAACGTTATTTTGCCCGCCCTCAACGAAAAAGATCTGGTGGAAGTGTCTGAACCTCTTAAAGAAGGAATGAAGTTCCACTTTGTTAACTTGATTCCGGATGCGTTGAAGGTTGTATTTGCAAACGGAAAAGATCAGTAGCCAGAAGTATGATGAATGGAAAAACTTCCGCTAAAGATTAACCTGACAATACCGGGTAGGTTTAAATTTCTGTCACTTCCGCGAAGTGTGGCTCGAGAGGTTTGCTCTGTGCTGTCAGACGTGGATGTGGATGAAAAGGTGCTCTGGGCAGTGGAACTGGCGGTAAGCGAAGCGGTAACAAATGCCATGAAATATGGTTGTGGGAATAACGGCCTGGAAGCGGTGGAGATAGAATTTGCTTTATGGGATGATCGTTTGGAAATTCTTATCATTGACCTGGGAAAGGGTTTTGATTGGGGAGAAGTGGTAGATCCTGATTTTGCATCGCCCAAGGAAGGTGGATACGGTCTTTACATAATAAAGGAATTGATGGACAAGATCGAATATAAAAGAGAAAAAACTCGCAACATATTAAAACTGGTAAAATACTTAGCCTGAGACAGGCGGAAAGGAGTTTCACGTGGATCCTAAAGTATTCAGGGAATATGATATACGTGGAGTTGTTGGTGAACAGATTACTGAGGAAGATGTAAGAATACTTGGACAAACATTCGGCACTTATATGAAACAACAGGGCAAGACGAGAGTTGTTGTTGGCAGGGATTGCAGGCACAGTTCAAAACCTTTCAGGGACAAGCTCGTGGAAGGTATGCTCTCCACCGGTCTCGATATCGTGGACCTGGGAATATGCCCCACACCGGTGTTTTACTTTTCGTTGAGGCATCTGGAGAGGGAAGGGGGGATGATGATCACTGCCAGCCATAATCCCCCGGAATATAACGGTTTTAAGATTTGTAACGGTTACGACACCATTTCTGGCCAGGAAATCCAGAGATTAAGAGTATTGATGGAAAAGGGCGATTTTGTGAGAGGTGAAGGAAAAGTTGAAGAATACGATATTATTACTCCATACATGGAATTTATCAAAAACAACATAAAGATTTCCAAAAAGCTTAAAGTGGGACTGGATGCGGGCAATGCTGTTGGTGGACCTGTGGCGGTACCGCTCTTGAAAGATCTCGGTTGTGATGTTTACGACATTTACTGCGACATGGATGGTGATTTTCCCAACCACGAACCGGATCCCACGGTTCTGGAAAACATTGAGGATTTAATAGCACTGGTAAAGAAAGAAAAATTGGACGTGGGAATAGCCTACGATGGGGACTGTGACAGGATCGGTGTTGTGGATAACGATGGCGACGTTGTTTACGGCGATAAGCTAATGATCATATTTGCGAGGGAGATTCTTTCAAGAAAACCCGGGGCAACTTTTATATCGGAAGTCAAGTGTTCCAAGATTCTTTACGAAGATATCGAGAAGCACGGTGGCAAGGCCATCATGTGGAAAACGGGTCATTCATTGATCAAAGCAAAAATGAAGGAAGTCAATGCTGAGCTGGCCGGAGAGATGAGCGGCCACATGTTTTTCAAAGATCGCTATTTTGGCTATGATGACGCCATTTATGCTTCCTGCAGATTACTGGAAATTTTGTCGAACACCGGCAAAACCATCAAGGAACTCCTGGAGGGTGTTCCCAAAACATATTCCACTCCCGAAATACGCGTCGATTGCCCCGACGAAATCAAATTTGAAGTTGTTGAAAAGGCCAAAAAGATATTCCAGGAAAAGAATTACAAGGTGATTGATGTTGACGGTGCCAGGATAGTGTTTGATGATGGCTGGGGCTTGGTTAGAGCTTCAAATACTCAGCCGGTACTGGTCTTAAGATATGAAGCTGATACCCCGGAACGCCTGGAAGAGATAAGGCAAATTATCGAGGGCACTCTTGAGCAGATAATTAAATAAAGTCTTGGTACGGAGTTTGCTTCTTTAGACACAAAGATGAATATCCATCATCAAATGGCAGTTTTCTAAAAAAACAGCTGATTAAAAATAGCGGAGACTATGGAAAATTCCCCGTTTACTCAAGAAGATATTGAGTTCGCAGCTTCGAGAGGAATTACCGAAAAGGATCTTCTGGAACAGCTGGAGATTTTTCGCAGAGGCACTCCATACGTTCGTCTTCTCCGCCCCTGCACTGTCGGTGACGGTATTATACAACTTGGAAAGGAAGAAGAAGCGGAACTTTTGGATCTCTGCGAGGATGCCGCCGCGCAGGGTAGATTGATGAAATTTGTTCCGGCTTCGGGAGCTGCCACCAGGATGTTCAAAAACCTGGCGTGGTATTGCAATCATGCCCACAACATGGATTTGCCATCGCTGAAAGAAAGATTGAACGAAGATGAAAAAATCCAGGCGATATGGGAAGTTATCCAGAACATAAGGCGCTTTGCTTTTTTCGAAGACCTGGAAAAAGCGATGGCGAGAGATGGAATCAATATTGAAAAAACTTTAGGAAGTGGCGATTTTCGCACTCTGTTTGTCTATCTTTTGACAGAAAAAGGACTGAATTATAGTAATCTGCCCAAGGCACTGTTAAAATTCCATCGGTATAAGGATCATCAAAGAACGGCTCTTGAAGAACATCTTGTTGAGACCCTGAATTACAGCTGCAATAAGAGCGGATCGTGTACTATCCATTTTACTGTTTCTCCCAATCACAGAAGCATTTTCGAAAAAGCAATCAGGGATTTTAAAAAAACCTACGACTCTGCAAACGGCGTTCTTGATGTTACTCTCTCGGAACAGTCTCCCTCCACAGATACCATTGCTGTTGATATGAACAATGAGCCTCTCAGGAATTCCGATGGTACCCTGGTTTTCAGGCCCGGTGGCCATGGTTCGCTTCTCAAAAACTTAAATGAACTAAACGGTGATATCATATTTCTGAAAAATGTTGATAATGTGGTTCCTGACAAGAATAAGCCACCGACATATCATTATAAGAAACTTCTTACCGGGTACCTGTTAAAACTTCAGAAGCAGGTTTTTGAGTATTTGGAAATACTGGAAAACGATTCGGTCCCTGGGGATAAGTTACAAGAAATAAAGGAATTTTGCCAGGTAAAGCTAAACATAGACGTGGAAGAGGTAAACTCCGCTTCAAATGCCGAAAAAGCGGATGTTCTTCGCGAGTTGCTCAACAGGCCGCTCAGAGTTTGTGGGATGGTTGAAAATAGGGGTGAAGCAGGAGGAGGTCCTTTTTGGGTGGTGGATTATGATGGCAATGTTTCCATCCAGATAGTTGAAATATCGCAGATCGATAAAAATTCCCCTACCCAGATGATTATCCTTGAATGTGCGACCCATTTTAATCCGGTCTTTATAGCCTGCGGACTTAAAGACTATCGTGGAAAGCCTTTTGATCTGTTTAAATTCAGGGATCACAGGGCTGTTTTTATCAC
>QMLL01000100.1 GCA_003646715.1 Deltaproteobacteria bacterium | reverse complement strand
CTGCGACCAGTGCTATATGAAGAAGTACTCTACATAAGAACCTTTGCATCTTTGACCTCCAATTTGACACCTTCACTGATTACCACAGTGACGATCTTGGTAGCTCCCACCTGGATGATGGGAAGTGTTTGCTCTGCTAGTTGCAGGTAGAATTTTTGCAGATTCTTGCTCGCCTCGGATATCCCACCTCCTATGCCTGCCTTCGCTATGTTTTCAGCATCGTTACTACTGAACATCTGGGTTTGAGTACCGAATTCAGTGGTGTTGTACGTCATGGCCGATGATCTTACGGCTTCTCCCACGCCGCCAATGAAACCAGCCAGGAGACTCCTTGCGAGCAATGCTCCAAATTTGGCAGAGACAAGACCGCGCAATCCGGCCTTACCGTCTTCGTCTACCACATAGCCCTTGATTGGTTGATCGATCACTGCTTCACCATGCTTGGATACACAACTTAAAGTAAGCAGCCTCACGTCCACCCGCTCACTTGCCAGGTTCCCCCTCCCTTCAGCCAGAACGAAACATCCTTTCAGGTTGGCCTTTACCCTGTTAGGAAGCACCGCCAGATCTTTGATTCGAAGCAGTACCGGTACTGGGTTGTTCTTGCCCGACGTGGTTGTCGGAGCATCCAGTCCGGAGAGCAAAGTTGCCTCCATAAAAGAAGGGGGCAAATAGATCTGGAATTTTTTTTTACCCTCCTCCTTCTTCGATTCATGGGTGGGAAGCGGATTGGAGATAAACGTTATACCACCGATGACGTTCGTCTCTTTTTCCTTTTTCCCACCCGGGCCAAAAGAGGGAGGAGGGGGAGGGGTTGCATAGTATTGAGGCACCGGTCTAGTTGGTTTCACCGGCTTTGCCCTGGTTGCTTTCTTGTTACTAGGTGGCGCAGGAATCGCTTGTCTTCCACGTGAGGTTTCTTTGGCTTGTTGAGCCTGAGCCGCCTTGATTTTCGCAATTTCTTTCCTCAGATCAGCAATCAGCTTCCCTTGCTGGTTAATTGTCTCCTGGGCCTGCCGAAATAAACTCTTCTCGATCATGTCGGTGTCGAGAGATATTTCCTTCGTCACCGGCTTTGGTGTCTTCGTCGTCTTCTTGGCATGTTTGTGCCTGCTCTGGTAGCCAAGCCCGGCAAAGACCACTATCGCAAGCCCAACGATCAGGAGTGTAATGGTCTTCTGCTTCTTGGGCTCCAGTTCTGCCCATTTCTTTTTAAGCGGAGCAAGAGGTCCTCGCGGCTCTAAGTCTTTATCCTTCCCTAAAAGCATTTAATCCTCCTCGACGTGCCTCTCTACGATAAAAAGCCTGCATGGATGTCCTCTTTGCAGAGCCATATGCTCTAACGAGATTCCAACCGGGTTTTGTGTGAGTTCCGGAAGCAGAAAGAATTTCTCGCTGAGTTCCATCCGAGGCTTCGGTGATGAAGCCTTCAAAGAGAGTATAAACTCTTTCACCTGAAGGCCTTCACCCTCCGCGATAACCCGGCGCTTGAGTATGACATCGATATAACGAAAGAGTTTATAGGGTTTGTTCAAGAGCTGCACCGTGAAGCTTTCCGGAATAGTGTCTCTATACGTATCTTTTACCAGCATGAGGATCTTTCTCTCGAAAGAAAGACCTTCGAAAATAGAGAGATTCTTCTTGATCTCCTTCTCACGGGAGACGAGCTGGATAGCCTGTGCCGGAATATTTCTGGGTGTAGCTATTAGGGTATAGACTGTATCCTGTCCACAGACCACGTAAAACTCAGAAGGGACTTTGGCATATTGAAGTGCCCCTGTCATAGCATCCCTGGAGATGAGGAACTTGACGAATGCGTTGCTACCGTCGGTTTTGACGGATATTCCTTTTTCCTTGGAATAGACGATATCTTTAATAGGCCGGCCCCCCATGCAGGTTATGCGATTGACGTCCCGGTTGCTGAGATAGACCTTCGTCGTAACTTCCGGCAGTACTGTAACTATCCCGCTCTGGAGGTATCGTCTAATTGCGGGATCTTTGAGATCCGCGTAAGCAGGGGGTGAAATTACCGTAGATTCTACGTGTTTTTTCTGTTGTGGTGTCGTTCTTCCGTAGGACTTGAAGAACGGCTCCGCGGGGGAACAATTACTCAGATCCCCTTTTACGATGATCGGCCTCAATCCAAGGTCATTCAACTCTTTGAAGATGGGATCAATAAGATTCTTTTTTGCCGACGCACCGCACCTTAATATGTAATTTACACCCGAGCGACACACCATGGCTTTGTGCTGGAGCTTCGAAGGAATTTGAAGATAGACATCGGCCATGGCCGGCACAGTCTTGAAACTTCCAAGTTCTACGCTGTATTGTTCCTTTGGCTGATCTATTTCTTCCTCTTCTGCGCAGAGATAGGCGCTGTTTAAGAGAACGATAAATGCGAGGAATAGTATGAGAACTTTATTTCTTGGCCACTTCCTTGACCGCATCAATGTAGAACCTCCCGTTAATGATTGCGTACTTGATCATATACTTTCGGGGTCCGTCTTCGACCACCGTGGTATTCGTAAACTCTTTCTTGAGGCCGGTAACTGTAATCGTTCGGTTTTTTTCGTCTATAGTAATCTTTCGTGGATAGAAGGCGGATGTCATGTTGAGTTTCTTGATAGTGTCCGCAAGAGTATAGAGTGTCTTTTGCATCTGCGGGTATGCCGAGGTGGTTACGAGGGAAAGAAACTCGGTAAACTGACTACGCGCTGTCGTAGCGGTATAATTCTGCAGTAACGTCATGGCATAGCGCGTGAAGAGCTTGATGTAATTCTCGTCCACCTTGTTCCCTGAGATGACAACTCTCCGATCCACCACAGGGGGAAGGATTACTACCTTCTGGTAGTGCATGGCGATATATGACATGAATCCGTTTACGATTACCGCGATCCCGATGATGACTATGGCAAACTTAAGGAGCCTGTTCTCGGCGTATAAATTTGATGTTTTGTTGATATACGTATCCAGCTTCATTCCAGGAACTCTTTTTGAAACGTTGTAGGGTATCCCTCTAAATCCTTGACACCACTAAGATACAAGATATGCTTGAGAAAGCCCCTGGGATACTTGAGCTTGGCTCTCATGTAAAGGAGAGGGCCTGCTATGACGAGGAGCCAGAACCATCCCTTGAAGATGGAAGCAACCATGAAACAGAAGACAGCGATGCCCAGGTCGTCTGTTTCAAGCCAGAGCACTTGCATGGGAGACGAGAGATACTGCGGGAATTTTCTCTCGTATGATTCTTGCTCCATGTCTCTCTCCTTTTATGAGCTTAGTTGCGCCTGGAGAGGTCTCCAGGCGCATACCAGGGGTTACTAGAATGTCGCACCAAGAGTGGTTACGAGCTGTTCAGCATTCAGCAATACGGCGCCACCCAAAATGCATGGAATCGCCAGCATGATCTTCTGCTGAATAGCCATAACTGCACCCAGGACCATTGCACCGACACCTGCCACGAAGCCGATCGCGCCGTTCAACATCTGCGTAATCGCCACGTTGTACACGGTATAAGCGAAAGAACCTGCCGCGGGAGCGGTAAAAGCAAGTGCAAGGCGAGCACTGAGTACCATGGCCCCAAAAGCCATCAGTGCAAAGCCAATGCGTTTGCTCATCTTTGGTTCGAACATTTTCCAATAGAGATCCGAGATCTTGGAATGTGCGGTTTTCATTTTAGCCAGTGCATTCTTCACCATCTACAGAACCCTCCTTTTTGATTTAATGGTTAAGGTTTTTAAGGTTAAAAGTTTGGACAACACTCTAACGCTAGATTCGACACCTCCTTTCTTTGAGAATTTCGACCTTAAAAGAGAATGGGTAGCGCTTTTGTATCACCTCCTTTCTTTTGATCCTGGCTTGCTTCAAAGGAGAACCGTGATCTCCGCCCGCCTGTTTGAAGCAGGGTTTTTCCGGTCGATGTAACAGCACTTACCCTTGCCCTTGACCGACCGGACCTTTATGCCCGCTTTCCGCAGACTCGAAGCAACTTCCCTGGCTCTCCTGAGCGCAAGCCACTGATTGTGTTTTTTAGATCCAAACCAGCATGTATAGCCGGTAACATCTACTTCCTTCGGATGATTGAGGCTAATGAAGCGTTGAATGATCCTGGATTGGTCCGGACCGAGTTCCCATGAATCCAGGGGGAAGTAGATCGTAAGTGTTTTTGAAACAGGTTTTCGTGAGAGATCTATTTTGAGAGCTCTCTGAGGCGCTCTGAGCTCATTTTCTTTCTTGGTAATCATGAACTGCTCGCTTGTTGCGGATCTAACGGTTTCATATTTGAAGGTATGTGGTTTCTTGGCTATTTCTGAAGAAGGAGTTCCAATGTTTAGATCGACAAGTTTGGTGGACTCGATACTATCCTGTTTCCGGGCCACTTCTTCGGTAGTCGAGCAACCGAAGAGAACTATAAGGATCAAAATTATCCAGAAGAGATCACTCAAGCTCACGATTTCCCTCCTTCTCGGATAGCTTTTTTGATTTCCTCGATATCTATGGATGGTTGATTCCATGCCTTCGATAGAACCCTGGCTCGTTCGTATAATTTCTTTCGTGCAGCAGAGGTTGCAGCGCTCAGGATCTTTGCCTCCTGGGTTTTCTGGCGATTTCCGCTATATCTCTGGATCGCCTCAACTATGCTGTCCCTATAAGGGAGATCGCGTATCATGGGATCGAGGATGAGTATGCTCTTTGCCGGTATACCTCCCAGGGTGTCCGCATCAGAGATGACGCCGACTTGATGACCAAGGGTGATTATCATAATTTTCCCCATAATCATTTCGGGGTCGCGATGTCCTTTGATCACCATCTCGTGGGCTATCCTTGCCACTTCGAGGGTGTATTCTCTGAGAGAGATTTCCTCATAGAGCGCTTTTTCATCCGGAACTGATCCCGGGATAACTGACGGGAGGTCACCCCGCTCATCCAGTAGATCCAGAATCCCCTGGATGACAGGACGAGCGGGATCACCAGAAGGGAGGAAGGAGTGTATGTAATGGGCATAAAACATGTCGATGTCTTCGTGTTCCCAGCTTTTGGATACTATTTTAGACTCTCCTTTCAACTCAGGCTCTGAGTCGAGCCAGAGCCTGGCCAACTGTTCGAGTGGAATCTGTCGCTCCTTTGGTCTGTGTAATCGTCTTTTGAGTGTTCGCAAGAACATGTTCGTAACCTCATCAAGTCTCTACTTGTATATATAGGAGCGACGACAATTTTTTTTCGAGGGAGAGAAAAGAGAGGGTGAGCCCCCCGCAATGAGGCAAGGAGGGCTCTGTAGATGGTAGAGAAAAATTATTGGTCGGCGCCGAATGACGCCACTCTCTACCCTTATATATAGGCGGGAGGTCAATTTTTTCTCCAAGATAAGGGACAAAAATTGCACAAAATCTACTGGACGTTTCCTCAACTAAGATCCAAAATAGTTTGCTTGAGAAAAGCAGGTTATGTTAAGGTTTTGTTTGACACGTGCTACGTATCGGGTTACAAATCTAAGGCATGATAAAAAAGTTTAAGCATAAAGGTCTCAAAGAGCTTTTCGAGTCTGGCAATGCGAAAGGAATAAACCCTGAGCATACGTCGCGACTGCGAAAGATTCTAGCCCTTCTTGAGACCGCAGAAACTCTGGAAGATATGAATCTACCAGGGCTTCACCTTCATCAGCTGAAAGGTAGTCGGAGAGGAACCTGGGCGGTACGGGTTAGTGGCAACTGGCGAGTTACGTTTAGGCTGAAAGAAGGTGATATAATAGATGTAGATTATGAAGACTACCACTAGGGAGAGTTCTTATGGGTATGTATAATCCACCACATCCGGGAGAAATCATAAGAGAATTTTGCATTGAGCCGTTGAACCTTAGCGTTACTGAAGCTGCCAAAGCATTAGGTGTCACAAGGAAAACGCTTTCTGCCCTCTTAAATGGGAGGTCCGGTATCAGCCCTGAGATGGCGCTGAGGCTCTCAAAGGTATTTGGCCGTACGCCAGAAGGATGGCTGCGACTTCAGTTACAATATGACCTGTGGAAGGCAAAACAAGTATTTGATGGGAAACATTTGAGAAAACTGAAGGTGGCCTGAGTCTCCCTTCGTTTTCGAGGCCTTGTCATGTGTTCCATGACATTTTATTGCGAACATGTCATGTATTCCATGGCAATATAGTTTGTGTCCCCCATGGAAATTAAAAAGCCCCCTGGAATCTTTTCCGGGGGGCGTAGAAATTTTTGGGTGTTTGCTTCTATCGGAGCCTCTCTAAGAGACGTTTCGCTTGATCCGTGGATTGGTGGAGTTTTGCTAAATTAGATCAAGCTGTATCTTTATTGCTCTCTCGACCTTCATCATATCATCCTGGGTTAATCTGCCTGCCTTGTTTAGAAAGCGCTTTTTGCTTACAGTAGTAAGCTGGTCAGCCATCGCCTTATTCTGCCTGTCGTTGAGGATTACTAGCGCCTCGCTTGGGTAGACACGTTCCACTTTGGATGT
>QMLL01000099.1 GCA_003646715.1 Deltaproteobacteria bacterium | reverse complement strand
CTAGTGTAACCCCGAAGCCGGGGTTATAACCACCAGCTTTGAGTGCTCAGTCAAGGTTGACCTGAGTGAAGTCTCACTCATCAGATAGGATAAGCAACTTTTTACAGAAAAATTCTTGCACTACCGAATAGACGATAGTGTTATGTATGGAATATTGAAACGACATATCCCGGATTTCAAAAAATTCCTGTCAGAAATTAGAGCTAATTACTTCAACAAATTACATCAAACACCAATTTAAGGAACCTCGGATAATTAGTTCAGTATTCCAAATTTGTCATGCCAGACTCTCTCAAATATCCAAACGAATTCCCTGAATTTAGGCTCTGTATAAGGGACTTCGTCCCTATCCCTCGACACGTAGCTTTGCCCCTTACAATAATAGTGGGAACATTAAGTTCTTAGCATGATAGTTTCTTGCCTTTATCACAGGTTCTTTAAATTAAAGGAATCTCTCATTAATTAGACTAGTATTCAAATCTGTCATGCCGGACTTGATCTGGCATCCAGACAAGGATCTCTAGATTCCGGCTCTCCGCTTCGCTTCGGCCGGAATGACAAGAGAAGTAATTTGCTTCTACTTTACGCTTATCTTCTCCCAACCGAGCAATTCCTCGTATTTATCAGAGGTTCCTAAAAACAGAATACACGGGGTTAAACTTACTTTATGCTTCTCCACCCTGCCCCTGTTCAGAAATTACCTGTCGCAACCCCGTAAATTGCTGTCCTTTTGATGCACCTTCAATCGCTTTCACCGCAACTTCTTGCACTTTCTGATATGCCATTTCATGTTGTTCAGAGAGCTTAGCAATTTGATCACTTTGTTCTTTTACCGTTCTTTCGAGAGACTCAATTTTTGCCAGAAGAACATTTCTTTCTCCTTCAAATTGCTTTTTCAAGAGTTCTTTCTCGAACTTCGCTTCAGTCTTTATTTTCTCAGTTGCTTCTTTGACTGCCTCAGCGACAGCACGTTCTAGCTTTTTGGGGAATTCTTCCACTTGAGCCTTGAGCTCTGCAAATTCCTTTTCTTTCTTCGAGATGTTTTCCTCTCGTTCAGCTAGTTCTTTTTCTGTAGTCTCTTTTAGTAGCTTCATCTCTTGCCTGATTTTTTGTTGTTCGGCCAGCAAAGCCGCCTTTTCATCTTCAAATTTATCTCTAGCAAGCTGTTTTTCCCTTTCAAACTTGTACCTGAACTCTTCCATTTCACGCTGAAGTTTCTTTGTTTCTACGGCACGACGATCTTTTAGTTCTTCCTCGAACTTCTTCTTTTCTTCTTTCCACTGTTGTCTGGTTTTTTCAATTTCTGCAGAAAGTTGCTCCCTACGTCTGGCCATTTCCTGTTCAAATTTTTCACGTTCCAGACGTTGAGCCTCTATCAATGCCGCTAGCGTAGCGGCCGACTTCTCAATTTCATACACCTCTTTAAGTTCCCGCTCCTTTATTTCTATCGCTTTCTGCACCTTCTCAAGCTTACTAACTTCTTCCTCAAGTTTCTCCGATATTCCAGTCAACATGTTCACAATATTACTTTTAAGCTCGTGAATTGTAACGGCAATTTTCTCACCAGAAATATCACTAACCTCTTCCAATATTTTTTGTTCCTGCTTCTCTTTTATTTTCTTTTCAGGCTTCAATTCTCGTTTTTGGGATTCCTGAACTTTCTTGAGAAGCTCATTGTAAGCTGCTAATAATTCTTGCTTGGTATTTTTCATGCTCATCTGAGGCAGCGTACCATTTTTTGCCGTCATGTTTATCTCCTTCTGCTTTTCATTTATTCCTCTTATTACGGACAGATTTGCGATATTGTTAGTCAAGTTTCTTATCTGTCACTGCAAGGCTACGCAACATCCGAAGCAATCCTTGTCCCTACCGAAGCGTGGGATCTCTTGCCGCTACGCCCTGCGCCTGCTATTACCCAAATGAACGTTTAAATATGTCGTTCCGAGGATTGCTTCATCGCTATGCTCCTCACAATGACCTGTCAGGAGTTTCCTATTGTATGAACATAAATAATATCTTACAAGCCCTTCAGTCCTAAGTACTAAAGTCTGTTGTTCTTAAATATTCGAGATATCGAATTGAGTCAAGCTAGCCTTATTAAAAAAACCTGGATTTTTCATAAACCAAGAGTATTATTTCTCTAATAAATTTTCAAAAGCTCAGGACAAAGATAGTGCTATTACCTCCCGACCATAGAAACCTTAAAATTACGGATAAGATATCGCTTGCACGAGATCTCTTCGGAATTGCAGGGACAACACTCATGAACGATAAGCATATCCGAGGTTTGCTTGCAGAAGTCATCGAAAAGGCACGAACATCAAGGCAAGTGATGCAGGAACTTAGAATCAACGAACTATGCAGACAATGCGATGAAGAGGAGGGAGGGAGTTGCTGCGGAGCAGGGATTGAAAACCGATACGACGCAGTTCTGTTGCTTCTAAATCTTCTTGCAGGTGTAAATCTGCCCGCGTCCAGATTTGACGAAAAAAGTTGCTACTTTCTCGGGCCGGAAGGATGCGTGCTAAAAATCAGACACACGTTGTGCGTTAATTTTCTTTGTGACAAAATTGAAGAAAATCTTTCCTTGGAAGAGCTAGTAAGGCTTCAGGAAGTAATTGGAGAAGAAATTGATTTGACATTTGTCCTGTACGAAGCGGTAAGGAAATTCCTCAGGAGTTTAACAGGAAACGGAAATGATTGACTCACAGCTGGAAAAAACTTTACATGCTATTTCGGAGTTCTTTGACAGATATAAAGTAGGTTACGAAGGCAACAAAGGATATCGTAAAACAACAGATCTGTTTAAATTCCGCCATGCAGTGATAGACCTGATGGAAGAGGGATATCTTGATAGGGAGAAAACCATCTTCTGGGATCTTGGATGTGGAGATGGCCGGGTAAATGTTTTCATCAGTTACCTCGTCAAATATTCCATTGGTACGGAAATAGAACCTCTGATCTTCGAAGAATATGAAGTTCGAAAAAAGGAATTGGAAAATACCCTGAAAAGGCATTTACTCCAACTTCCCCCGGATAACATTTACTTATTCCAGGGGGATTCCCTGTCCGAGGCCATTGAACGGCAAGTGTTTAAGCATACAGGCTGCTCTTTCTGCGATGTTGATCTGTTTTACACGTATATCACGTTACACGACGTTTTCGCAGAGAAGATCATTCGTGATGCAAAAAAGGGTGCAAAATATCTTGTTTATGGCTTTAGCAAGATCCTTCCGTCATACCACGGCATGAAACTGGTGAATCCCAATGTAGGGATACAAAACATTATGGCTCTTTACGAGAAGATGTAAATGGGTCAAACATATACTAACGCTCCTATATTTTGCCTACCTCATGGTAGAATCATATATCATTTAGACGTGACATTTTTATACTGTAAAAACACAACAGCAGATCATATGTTGATAGATCTCTGGGTTTCGGCTGGAGCGATACATATGATCGGTATTTGACATTTTCGAACGGTAAAATCTTCTGCCACAGTGAAGACGGACAAGTGATTTACTTTCCTTCCGATACTTTAGAAGCTGAATCCGGAGCGAGAGAAAAACTCATGCATAACGAAAACGGGAGCTACACGCTTACTACTGTGGATCAAGTAAAAGAGCTCTACGATTCCACCGGTAATCTCATCAGCCTTACCGATTCAAACGGAAATACAATTTCGCTCATTTTTAGAACGGCCATCTCAGCACCGTAAGCGATCCTTTCGGCAGAACTCTCTCCTTTAGCTATGATACTTCCGGCAAGATAGCCTCCATTACTGACCCTGCCGGAAAAACCATTCAATTCGGCTATGATTTCAATAATAACCTCACTCTTGTAACTTACCAGGACAGAAGTAGCAGACAGTACGTCTATGATGATGCCCAGAGACTGATCGCAGTGAAGGATTCTTTACACGCTGAACAGTGAAGGAGGGAGAGTTAAAGAAGAAATCTTCGATAGCGAAATTAGTCTTGTTAAAACCTCAAGCAGAGTCTTCGACGCGTACAACAGGCTTTAGAAACTTGTCCAGCCTTACAGAACCACTACTTACGAATATGATAAAAATGGGAAGCTATTGTAGGAAACAGGCACAAAAGGAAATGTCAAGAGCTACAGCTATGACAGATCTGGGAATCATATATCTATGACATATCCGGACGAACGTATTGTGCACTATGAGTTTGATGATATGGGGAAAGTAGTGGGAGTGACCGTCACGAGAAACGGGGAAGATAGGGTAATAGCTTCAAGCATTGAGTATCTTCATTTTGCTCCAATGAAAGGGCTTGATTTTGGAAATGGGATAAATCTGGCCAAGAGCTTCGATCAGGCATACAGAATTACATCCAGGAAACAGGATTGCATTACAATTGCTTCAGGTACTATGATCTGGCGACAGGGAGGTATCTGAGAGCTGCTCTAGTAGAGTCCATTGAAAATACTTCACTTTTTTAATGCGCTTTAAATAATCCTCTAAATATGAGCGATCTCTTCGGATTGAAAGAATACAACATCACAGACTTTCCTGATCCATTAGTAACTCTTTTCCAAGCATACAGATGAAAAAAACAATGCATCTGAAATTTATTGATTTCGAGCAGAGCAGACAGTTACTAATTTCAACAGCAGATTACCATGTCATGTGTGGTTTATTGCAGTCTATTTGTTAAACTGAATAATTCGGAAGTAGCCTCAACGGCTCGAATTTACAATCATCTTTATCTGCACGTGGTTGAAAATTGATGAAGTATGTCGTGAAGTGACAAAATACCAACCAGTTTGTTATTTTCGTCGACAACAGGTGCAGTCTTGATTCTTTTGTCCTGCATTAAAGTGAGGGCTTCTTTCACGGGGGTGTCAGGGAAAACTGTTATTACCGGATGTGACATAATACGGGATACTTTTTCATTCCAGTTTATTTCAGCTGGTTTCTGGTCTCCAAAGATCACGCTAAACCAGTCTCTCAACCTGGGACTTTTGGTTCCTCCAGCCAGAAAAGCAATGTTGCTTTCTGTTACTATGCCAATGACCCGCATTTCCTCATCCACAACAGGACATCCATGAACATTTCTTGAAGTCATTATTCTGGCAGCTTCTCCGATTGTGGTAGTGGGCTTCAAATATATTACGCTTTTTGTCATAACCTGGCTGACTATCGCTTCATCCCGGTTACGCCTTTTGGCATTTTCCAGTGCCAGCCTGAATATCTCTATAAGTTCTTCAGGAGTGCTGTCAATAAGCGTTGGCCATTTTGCAAGAGCTTCGAGAATATCTTGCCTGGTGATAGTAATATTAAACGGAACTTCAATGACCAAATCACCTGAAAAATCACCTGATGAATTGTTTTTCTTGCTGTCGGGTGGGGTTCCCATGAAGTTAAGCCCGGTTTCAGGGTTGCCTTAGAAATTTGATTTTTTCTTCCAGGTCATCACTTTCTATGCTTTCTTTCTTTTCTAGGTCTAGCATTTTGAGATGTGATTCTATGGTAGATCGTAGTCGTACTTCAAGCTGGGTTCTCTGTCTTTTCAATTCTATGATATCCTCGTGGATTTGAGCGAGTCTGTGCTGAGTCTTGTTTAAAATTCGTTCTGCTTCAAGTTCTGCCTCAGCTATAATTATCTGGGCTTCTTTTTCGGCGTTCGCTCTGATTTGTTCTGCGGATTGCTGAGCACTTACAAGTGTATTACGGAGAAGGTTTTCTCTCTCTTTGTATTCTTTAATAATTGTTTCCTTTTCCCTTAGCTCGGTTTTTAATTTTTTGTTCTCAGAAATCAACTCTGCCAGCTGTGCACTGATCTGAGAGAGAAAAGCTTTTACTTCGTGCTCGTCTAATCCCCGGAAACACTTTCTGAATTTCTTTTCTTCTATATCCCACGGCGTCAGATCCATCTTTCTTTCCTTTTATCAAAATTGTTTACGTTAACAAGTAAATTACCTAGCGAGCTGGATAGCAAACTGGTTCAAAGTTGGCACGAGGAATCGCTGGAGGAAAATTATCGCCAGAATGACAATTATCGGAGAAAAATCAATACCAGAGAAGAAAACAGGGAGTCTTCGCCTGATGGCATATAACACCGGTTCAGTGACGCTGTAAAGAAAGCGTACTAAGGGATTATATGGATCGGGGTTTACCCACGATAATACGGCTCGAGCTATGATAATCCACATGTATATGGTCAACACTATATTGATTACCGTTGCGAGAGCGCTGAAAAAGTAAGCCAGTGCGAACATGATTTATCCTTTACGATACTGTAGTGCGCCTCCGTGTTTCTCGTTTTTCCCCTTTTCCCGAAGGTACTTATTTTTCTTATGTATGTCAAGTCCACTAAAGGAAAAAACGGGGAAATGCCCTGTCATCAGGCCATTCTGACGCAACTTAGTTCCAAGAAGGGCATCAAGATTGCATGTTGGAGAAAAACTGAATGCAGATAGAATTTTTCGAATAGGACATTCTCAGTGTGACTACAAGGAAT
>QMLL01000098.1 GCA_003646715.1 Deltaproteobacteria bacterium | reverse complement strand
GGGGTTCGAAGTGGCTTCTGTTATATGCATGCATGGTAGGAAGGAGTCCAAAAGAGTTCTTCGGGCTAAAAGAGGACCAGAAAATAAGAATCGGAGAATTTGAGTCAATGTGTAGCCCATTGTCCAAGCAAAGATACTCAATGCAGTAGGTACGGATTTCAACATTGTTTTCGGACTGTGCGTGGGGCACGATGCCCTGTTCATGCGATTTTCCATGGCATTGTGCACCGTACTGGTAGTCAAGGACAGAGTAACCGGCCATAACCCGCTGGCTGCGATTAACCTTCATAGATCCTATTACCAAAGACTGAAAAGGGAGAAATTCGGAAAAGGCGACTTCCTGACAGTAATAACGGGAAAGGGATAGCGAGAAACACGGCTTTAGCCATGAAAACGGCAAAGTGATGCTAAAAAATCTTGGGTGGTGGCCGGGAACCATTTTAAAGTAAACGAATTGGTATTAAGAGGGAGGATTCGATGAAGAGAAAAGCTTGGTTATCCGTTATTTTTGCTGCGTGTTTTATTGTGACAGCAATCTGTTTTGCATTGGGCCACCTATCAATCGCTGCACAGAAAAAACCAAAGAAGATAGTGTGGACTTTCAATCAAATGGCCCTCGGGAAATGGTGTGATAATAAAACGTTCGGTGAATGGTTGCCAAAACGTATGGCAAAAGCTACAGGAGGTCGACTCGAGCTTCATGTCCCGATAAATCTGGTACCGGTACCGGATGTTTTGCATGCAGTTCGCGACGGGATGATCCAGGGCGCTATAGCTGGCACACCTTATTATAGCGGAGAGTGGCCCCTGGGGAGTTTTTACGCCATCCCGGGAGTTTTGCGGGCGGACGATGAATATCCGGCAGTAGTAAATGCCGTCGTGTGGAGATATTGGGAAAAATCACTTCGCCAGAAATACAATATTCGACTTATGGGCATCGATCACTGGCCTGGTATCAACGTTTATTGTAACCAGCCGATACGCACGGTGGCCGATTTCAAAGGCAAGAAACTAAGGGGAATGGGCTACTATGATTCACTCGCGTTTGAAGCCCTGGGAGCTGCCGGAATCTCAATACCATGGGATGAGGCATTCCTTGCTGTGCAACGGCACGTAGTGGACGGGTTAGTGACCGGACTGGTTGTATACGATAGCATGGGGTTCTCGGAGTATTGCAAGTATATAAATCAATGGCCCATAACCGGTTCTTCCTGTGCTGCTTTCATAATTGTAAACGGCAATGCCTTTGATTCTCTGCCGGATGAGCTCAAGCCTATTGTAAAGGAAGTCTTAAAAGAGGCGGGAGAAAAAAATTGCGCCTGTAACATTTCCCTGGTTGCTTCCACTTTAGAGTCTCTCAAGAAGCGAGGCATCAAAGTGATTAAGCCATCCCCCTCAGAAATCAAGAAATGCCTCGAATTGACCAAGTCAGTACGGAGCACGTGGATAAAACAATGCGAGAAGTCGGGGAGCCCCGAGGCAAAGCAAATGCTTGAAGAAGTGGAGGCCTTCCTTCGGGAGTACCGCGCAAAAAAGAAATAGATGGTTTTTCCCTCATAGTCATTAGAAAGAAATTGACCGAACATGAGTAAAAACAGAACAAAACCAGTTATTACTGCGTTATCGAAGGTAATTGGGAAGATAACCATCTCCCTGGGTTATGTGAGCGGTGTTTTTGCACTGATGATGATGTTTGGCATCGGATACGATGTCATAATGCGCCATCTCTTCAACAAACCAACCATCTGGGCAGATGAAGTTTCCTGCTATCTGTTGGTGGGGATCACGTTTTTGGGTGCTGCTTACACCCTTACCAGGGGAGGTCACATATATGTGGAAACCCTTGTGGGGAAACTCGGGCCAAAAGCACAGAAGCGAGTAACCCTCTTGACTGATGCATTAACCCTGATTTTCCTGGTTGTGCTTACCCGACAAGCATACTGGCTTGTCAGGGATTCATTCGTGAGCAAGAGGATTTCCGCTACTCTCTTGCGTACGCCTCTTTTCATTCCACAGCTTTTTATTTTTATAGGCCTGGCGTGCTTGTCTCTTCAATTGTTAATCGAGATACTGAACAACAATTTCCTTGGCGAGGAAAACGGCAGTCAGGAGAAAGCTATTGATGGAATGGACTAGAGAAAGGAGACAAAGGGGACAACTATGAGTCTGGGTATGGCTGTAGGTCTGATGGTCTTGATCCTCCTTGTGTTGTTGTTTTCTGGGGTGAGAGTTGCTTTTGCTTTGGGTATAGTTGGGTTTATTGGATTAGTCTTTTTTCTCCCTGGGATAAGATCGCCACAGAGAATGATGGGCAACCTTATCTGGTCCGCTGTTAACAAGTTTCCCCTTACCCCCGTGCCCTTATTCATACTAATGGGCGAACTGTTAGTCATTTCTGGAATGAGCGAGAGCCTCTTTGGAACGTTGTCCTTGTGGTTGAAGAAGCTAAGGGGCGGTCTGTGCCATGCCACTACTGTGTCCTGCGCAATATTTGCTGCAATGTCTGGATCGAGCCTTGCTACTTGCGCAACGTTGGGCAGAATCGCTGCCCCTGAGATGTTGAAACGCGGCTATTCAAAAAGCTTGACATATGGAGCCATTTCAGCAGGCGGTACGCTTGGAATTTTGATACCCCCCAGCATAACGATGATCATTTATGGAAATCTAGCCGGGGTGTCGATAGGTCATTGCTTCATTGCTGGAGTAATCCCTGGGATACTGTGCACTCTCACCTTCATTGTAATGGTCGATCTATGGAGTCGTTTGAAACCGGGGATCATACCTGAAATCGTAATTGAGGCGGACGTATCTCTTAAAGCGAAGCTGCTTCAGTCCGTTACTATTATATGGCCCGCACTAATCATTTTCTTCGTTCTGGGAGGAATATATCTCGGTGTTACCACACCCACCGAGGCAGGAGCTGTTGGGGCGCTGTGCGCTTTTGCACTATGCTTGTTGAAAAAAAACCTAACCTGGGCTGCCCTCTGGGAAGCCCTTTTGGCCACGGTCAGAACCACGAGTTTTATAATGCTTATCCTTGCCTGCGCTTCCATTGTAAGCTTTGTTGTTCAATATCTCAGAGTACCTGCACTGCTCACAACACTGGTAATAGAGCTAAAGGTTTCCAGATACATAGTTATTTCGCTATTTTATGTTCTTTACCTCATTCTGGGTATGCTTGTGGACCCGGTGTCAATGATGGTTATGACCATCCCTGTGATACTTCCCACTATTAAGACCATGGGATTCGATCCCATCTGGTTTTCAGTTGTAGTGACACTGGCATGTGAAATAGGCCTGATTACACCTCCAGTCGGCTTGAATCTTTATGTTCTTCGTGGAGTGAGCGATGCGCCTCTTAGCGAAATCGCCTTTGGTGCTGCGCCTTTTGTCCTAACATTAATTATAGACCTGGTAATATTAACAGCTTTTCCGGTTTTGAGCCTCTGGCTTCCAAGTCTTATGTAAGTAATCGGGTTAAGGCCGTTTGCTTCACTGAAAAACAACAATTAACGTCAGAAAGGAGGGTTATTATGAAAACAATGATGAAAAAACGAAGCAGTGTGGTGGAAATAAGCCGGCTCGTACTGGCAATTGTAATTTGCCTATTTTTCCTCGCGAGTCTGGGGACTTCAAATGCGGTTGCCAAGGAAAAGGTGTGGAAACTAAAAATCCAGAACTTTACGGTACCCGGAAAGCTCAACTGCATGTGGGAAGTTCCGATGAAGTTTATTGAGCTAGTAAAGGAAAATACGAATGGGCGGGTTGTATGTAGCCTTCACCCTGCTGGTGAATTTGTCGGGGCACGGGAGATATGGACTGCTGTTTCTGCGGGAACTATTGATGGGGGAGCAACCTTGGATGTTTATCAGGGGGGGACACATCCTGAATTCAGCTTTGATGTGGGTGCTATATGGAGTATTGAGGAATACTTCAAAATAATGCATTCGGGAGCTCTTGATATTTTGAACCGTCAGGCAGTGCCCGAAGGTGTCAGGATAATCGGAACCTTCCCTTTGATGAACTATTACGCTGTATCCATGAAGAAAGAACAAATTAAAAAGTTGGAAGATCTCAAGGGGAAGAAGATCAGAGGTATGGGTGGAGCAGCGAACATCTTCTTGAAAGAAGCTGGTGCAGGTGTTGTAACACTTCCGATGTCAGAAGTGCCCCCAGCGCTGCAGACCGGAGTCGTGCAGGGAATTCACACTGGTTGTGCAGGCCTCTATGCTATGCGACTGTGGGATGTCGCGCCATACTTCACAGCTACGCACAGTGGGAACTTTGGTTTTTTCTTTCTAATCAACAACAGTATCTACGAGGAATTCCCCGAGGATGTAAAAGAAGGGATAAAAAAGGCTCAACTGCAACTGGAGACTTTTTATAAACAGTGGGATGCGAATTTTTGGAAGGAGATAAAACCTGATGTCGAGAAGAAAGGTGTTAAATGGTATGATCTTCCTCCTGCTGAAAGCCTCAGATGGAGAAAACTCCTGACAAAAGCTTCCGTATTCTGGGTTATGAAAAGAAAACCTGAATTGGGGAAGGAACTGCTTCAGATTGTAGAAAAGGTTACGGGAAGGCAAGTTTTAAAATACTGGGAGTGACGGCATACCTGATGCGGTTATTTCTTACCCTGTCGGAGTAAGAGTTCCTTTGGTTGTCTTGCCAAGAATTGGGAAAGGAACAAACAGGTAAGCCCTGGTTTAATTGGATTCAAAAACGCGTTACACAAGAAGGGTAAGCTGTGGCTTGGTATATAGAGCTATTAATAGTTGCGGTTTCGATCCTGGCATTGCTGGCTATACGAATGCCTTTGGGCTTTGTTTTTGGTGTGGTGGGAACAGCAGGGATAATTATTTATTCAGGCTTGCACTCCTGCGTGGTGATCGCGCAGGAGCTGCATGATATGCTAAGTGATTTCGTGTTGATAACTATACCGTTGTTCGTACTGATGGCCGAATTATTGTCATCAGGGGGATTTATCTCGGATCTTTACGATAGCGTTGAAAAGTTGACCGGGCGTTTACGCGGTTCCCTCTGTATTGCCACAATTATAGCAAGCGCGATATTTGCCGCGGTCTGTGGCTCAAGTTATGTGACGGCAGCTTCCCTGGGGAGTATGACACTGCCAGAAATGTTAAAACATGGTTATAGCAAAAAGCTCGCATCCGGAAGTGTCGCGGCGGGAGGGAGCCTTGGGATTCTCATTCCCCCAAGCCTTGCATTTGTTATCTATGGATACATGAGTGGTGCATCGATTGCCGCGCTTTTTATAGCGGGTATCATACCAGGACTGTTATTGGCTAGTCTCTTCATTCTAAATATTCTCATTCTCTCCAGGCTCTTTCCCAGTGTGGCTGATGTGTATGCCCAGATGGGGTGGGAAGCAAAACTTAAGAGCACATCCAAGATACTGCCAGTAGTTATTCTGGCGATACTGGTGCTTGCAAGTATCTACGTGGGTATCGCTACTCCTGCGGAGGCAGCGGCAATTGGCAGCATCCTGTCACTGGTCTTGTGTTCAATTTACAAAAAGTTGAGCTGGGATATGCTGTTGCGATCACTAAGAAACACCATTGCTGTGAGCGGCTTCTTGCTTCTCCTCATGTGCACCGCAAAGATACTTGGGTTTATGATGGCCAAGGTTGGCATTATGTATGGGCTTCAAAGCAGTCTTGTAAAGCTGCCTCCATGGCTTTTCATCCTGATTGTGTACCTTACAATAGCCGTGTTGGGGTTGTTTCTTGAAGGAACCAGCATAATTGTTCTCACAACCCCTATTTTTGCCCCAGCAGTACAGGCCATGGGATTTAGTCTCATCTGGTATGGTGTGATACTGGTGTTGTTCATCGAAATAGCACTCTTATCGCCGCCAGTCGGAATGAACTGTTATATTGTAGCTGAAATAGGGAAGTCTTTACAGATCGGGGTCGAGGATGTATTCAAGGGGGTCATCCCTTTTCTCATTGCACTAGTCGTTTGTGTAGTTCTTATCACTCTGATACCGCGTTTGGCACTTTGGCTGCCGTCAACCATGGGATGAGAAATACCATGATCATACGAACCGTATATAAATGGTTGATCAAACTCATTGAGACGATCTCAATTATTGGAATTTCATTGATTGTCCTTTTTACCATCTATGAGGTAACCTCACGAGAGCTTTATAACAGGCCAACCATCTGGACCAACGAAATAACCTCCTATCTGCTGGTCTGGTTTGGGATGCTAGGGATTGTTTACGCATTTGATAAGGAAACTCACGTGAGTGTGGACTTCGTGTTTAAACGACTGAGCATAAAGGTGCAACAAGTTTGTAGTGTTATAACGTGTGGATTAATGCTTGCTTTCTCACTTCTTGTCTCAATTTATGGATATAAATACTGGTTCATTGCCTTCAAAAATGGCTGGAGGCACTACGGTATGCTGGATATCCCGATGAGCTACACACGAATAAGCTTGCCTATAGTTGGGCTTTTCCTGGTTTTTCAGACAAGTCTGGCCACGTATGATGCTATTATTCGACTAAGACAGCAAAGAACAACAGGTGAGAGTGCC
>QMLL01000097.1 GCA_003646715.1 Deltaproteobacteria bacterium | reverse complement strand
CGTGGATCAGGCGTTTGTAAAAGAAGGAGGGAAAAAAGAGCTGGGAGAGGAATTTCTGAGTAACATTCGTCCCGCGGATGCCCTCATGCACGTTGTCAGGTGTTTTGAGCATCCGGTTTATGGTAAAGCTGACCCGATGGGAGATATCGAAGCCCTTGAGAATGAATTGATCCTGGCCGACTATCTCGTAGTAGAAAAGAGGCTGGAACGGATTAAACATGAAAGAAAGAAGGGGAAAGCGGGGAATCCGAGAGAAGTAGAACTCCTTGAGAAGGCTCTGTCCTTGCTTGAAGATGAGAAGGCCCTTCGATTTTCAAAGGAATTGGTCGAGGCTCCGGAGCTTCGGGGCTATACTTTTTTGTCCGCCAAACCATGCATCATTATCCTGAATGAAGAGGAGGACAGCACCGCTAACGTGGATATAGGAGAAATAGAAAAATCCTTTGGCACATGCCTGTCCATCAAAGGGAAACTTGAAATGGAACTGAGCCAGTTGCCCCCCGAAGAAGTTAAAGAATTTATGGAAGATTTTGGAGTGTCTTCTCTTGCCATGGAAAAGGTGATCAAAACTTCTTATGAGACTCTCAAACTGATATCCTTTTTTACCATAGGCAAGGACGAGGTAAGGGCGTGGACGATAAGAGAGGGTACTCCTGCCCTTAAGGCTGCCGGAGCTGTTCACACTGACATGGAAAAAGGGTTTATCCGGGCTGAAGTTATTTCGTTTGATGATTTTGTGGAATGCGGTTCGTACCAGAATGCTCAAAAAAAGGGAAAAGTCAGGCTGGAAGGAAAGAACTACATTGTTCAGGATGGCGACATCATAAATTTTAGATTTAATGTGTGATTGTATTGACCTGCTTGTTAATTACTGGTACAAAAACTCTTTTGAAAAGCGTGAAGTTATGCGGAAATCTGGACATCGCCCCTTTTATCACAAGTGAAACCGATGCCAGTCAGACGGCTGGCCAAATATACCAAGGAGGTAGTCGGGATGTTTGATAAAGAAAAGATAAACGATATCAAGAAAAAGAGAGAAGAATGGGAAAGCAGTACGCTAAAAAAGGTTCTTGACAGATTTCCCGAGAGGAAAAAGAAATTTACCACCATTTCCGGGACTGAGGTTGAACGACTGTACAGTCCCCTGGACATAGAGGACTTCGATTACAATGAAAAACTTGGTTTTCCCGGCGAATATCCTTTTACCAGAGGTGTTCAACCCACCATGTACCGGGGGCGATTATGGACGATGAGGCAATACGCCGGATTTGGTACGGCGGAAGAGACTAACAAGCGATTCAAGTACCTGCTGGAACAGGGACAGACAGGTCTGAGTGTTGCTTTTCACCTGCCCACCCAGGCCGGGTATGATTCCGATCATCCTCTATCCATGGGTGAAGTTGGGAAAGTTGGTGTTGCCGTGGATTCCATCGAAGACATGAAGGTATTGTTCGACGGAATACCCCTTGACAAGGTTACCACTTCCATGACCATCAATGCTCCTGCCACGGTCCTGCTCGCCATGTATCTGGCTATCGCAGAAGAACAGGGTGTACCCTTCGATAAAGTGGGCGGAACGGTTCAAAATGATGTTTTAAAAGAAATAATCTGCAGGGGACAATACATATTTCCTCCTCAACCAACCATGCGCCTCACGGTCGACCTGATCGAATACTGCTATGAACACGTGCCTAGGTGGAATACCATAAGCATTAGCGGTTATCACATCAGGGAAGCCGGTTCCACCGCTGCGCAGGAAATGGCATTTACCATAGCTGACGGTATAGCATACGTTCAGGCCTGTATTGAAAGAGGGCTTGCCGTTGACTCTTTTGCTCCGCGCCTTTCGTTTTTCTTTAACGCCTTTACCAACGTTCTTGAAGAGGTGGCTAAGTTCAGAGCCGGAAGACGATACTGGGCGAAAATTATGAAGGAACGTTTCGGCGCCAAGAACCCGAAATCAATGATGATGAGATATCATGTACAAACTGGAGGAGTAACGCTAACAGCGCAGCAGCCTTTGAATAACATTGTGCGCGTGGCACTCCAGGCGTATGCTACTGCTCTTGGAGGTGCTCAATCGCTTCATACCAATTCGTACGATGAGGCTCTCTGCCTGCCTACTGAACAGGCTGTAACAGTGGCTCTTAGAACACAACAAATAGTAGCAGAAGAAAGTGGCGCCACGGAAACCATTGATCCTCTGGCCGGTTCTTATTACGTGGAAGCATTAACGGACAAAATCGAAGCCCAGATAGATGAATACATAAAGAAAATAGATGAGCTTGGCGGAACCCTAAAAGCTATTGAGCTGGGATATATCCAGAAAGAAATACAGGAAAGCGCTTACAGGTTCCAGAAGGAGATCGAGAGCGGCGAAAGAATCTACGTAGGTATAAACAAGTATGTAATGGAAGAACCGCCGCTTACGAACATCCTCAAAGTTGATCCCAAAATTGGTGAAATGCAGGTAGAAAGACTCAAAAAGCTTAGAGCCGAACGAGACCAGAAAAAGTGGAAAGAAGCGCTGGATAATTTGAGAGAAGTCTCCAAGTCTGATGAAAACGTTATGCCGGCGGTTATAGAAGCCGTGAAGGCTCGCGCCACTGTGGGTGAAATTTGTGACGTTTGGCGAGACGTTTATGGTGAATACCGACCGAAAGAATTTGTTTAAACGGTTTAGTAGTTGAAGAGAAAGTTGGAAGCTGATGATGGAGGAACCATAAATGAGTAGTGACAAGGATCGCAAGATAAAAGTTATAGTGGCCAAACCGGGCCTGGATGGGCACGATAGAGGTGCCAAGCTACTGGCAAGAATTTTTGCCGAAGCGGGCATGGAAGTAATTTATACAGGTTTGAGACAAACCCCGGAAATGATTGTACAGACAGCTATCCAGGAAGATGCTGATGTGGTTGGGATAAGCAGTCTTTCCGGCGTGCATAACTATTTTTTCCCGAAAGTTGTGGAATTGCTCCGGCAAAACGGGATGGACGACGTGCTGGTTGTGGGCGGAGGCATAATTCCCGCCGAAGACATCCCGAAACTCAAAGAAGCAGGTGTGGCGGAGATATTTGGCCCAGGTACTCCAACTCAAAAGATAGTGGATTTCATAAAGGAAAACGTGCGGAGAAAGTAGAAACTTTTGGGATAATGTTGAAATGGAACTTGCTGAAGGTATTTTGGATGGTTCGGTTAAGTCTCTTGCGCGTTTGATATCCTGGCTTGAGGACGATGACGAACGGGCCTATGAGGAAATGCGCAAGCTCTATCCGCACACCGGAAATGCTTACGTGATCGGTATTACCGGTTCCCCCGGTGCAGGTAAGAGTACTCTCACCGATAAGCTGACACAGGCGCTGAGAAAAGAAGAATGCACTGTAGGTATCATAGCTGTAGATCCTTCCAGTCCCTTCACCGGCGGTGCCGTGCTTGGAGACAGAGTGCGTATGAGCAAATTGTGCCTGGATCCCGGTGTTTATATAAGGAGCATGGCAACGAGAGGACATCTGGGAGGTGTGGCAAAAGCTACCAATGATGCTGTAAGGGCTCTGGACGCTTTTGGAAAAGACATTATCATTATCGAAACGGTGGGAGTTGGCCAGGATGAAATAGATGTTATAAAAATAGTTGATACGACTATTCTTGTGTTGGTGCCGGGGATGGGAGATGTTATCCAGAGCATGAAGGCGGGAGTAATGGAGATTGCCGATATATTCGTGATAAACAAGGCAGACCATCCCGGAGCAGATCAACTGGAGACTGAGATCCAAATTAGGCTTGAACAGGACAAGCATACCAAGAGCAGAGCATGGGTACCACCGGTGGTGAAAACCATAGCGGTGGAAGGGAAAGGTATTGAAGAACTTAAAGAAGCCGTAAAAAATCACAGGAAATATCTGGAAAAATCAGGAGAACTTGAACAGAAGAGAAAAAGAAGGGTTAAGGAGGAAATCCTGAGCCTCGTTGAAAACGCATTGATAAAAATTTTGCAGGAAAAGTTCGTCTCAAAGGATTCTTTTGACAGGGTTGTTGAGGATATTATTTCCGGTAACAACGACCCGTATACGACAGCGAAGGAACTTCTGAAGAGAATCGGTGTGGATGTTACAATTCAACAAGAGGGAGGAATAAAATGAAAATTCTTAAAATTGATCACATAGGAATAGCCGTTGAAAAGATTGATGAGGCAAAAAAACTGTACGAGGAAATACTTGGCTTGGAATTTGCTGGCAAAGAAACTGTTGAAGAACAAAAAGTTACAACTGCGTTTTTTCCTGTGGGCGACAGTGAAGTTGAATTACTTGAATCAACATCCCCCGATGGTCCCATCGCCAAGTTTCTGGAAAAGAGGGGCCCCGGGTTTCAGCATATCGCTTTTAGGGTTGAAAATATCGAAGAAGCTTTGCAGGAACTGAAAGAAAAAGGCATCAGATTGATAGACGAAAAACCCAGGAAAGGTGCAGGTGGTGCCAAGATAGCATTTTTGCACCCAAAATCGACTTTTGGAGTATTGGTTGAACTGTGCGAAAGGGAAGAATAGGGGAATTGCTTGCTATTTGTCGGGAACGTCCCTGTGCTGCTCCCAACAGTAGAAAAATAAATGAAGGGACTAAAACTAAAAGCAGAAGATCTGTTCTATACCACTGCGTTCAAAAACGCTGAAGAAGGGATATGTTTTTTGACACCCAATCTTACGGTGCTTTTCTGGAACGATTCAGCGTCGCAGATCCTTGGGGTGCGCCCGGAGCAGATTGTTGGCAAATCCCTTATTGACCTGGGAGTCGGCGATGACCCGGATGAGTGGGAGAACACGCTCGTAGACGTAGCAGAAAAAGGCAAGGACCGCAGTTTTCACGTAACGGTAAAAGACGAGAACCACGAAAAAAAGGTAGCAATAAGTCTTCATTGCATCAGAGGCAAGCGGGCCAAAAACGCGGGATTTGTGGCCTTTTTCAGGGATATGTCGGCGGTTTTGGGCCGTGACATGGCAGAATCCCTGAAAGGGTTGATTGACATCTGTGCTATTTTTTTCGATGACATTCCCGACCTGGTTTTCGTGGTGGATCCTGAGAACAAAATTGCGTGGAAAAACCAGGCAGCTGAAACTTTTTTGAAAGGTGAGGCGGAGGAACCGGGAGAAGAACTCTCTTTCATCGACTTTCTCGATGATTGCCCCCTAAAACCCACGTGTTCCATTTACTCGTTTTCTCCTGATAAAAAACCTCCTGTGTGTGAGGTTGAAACCAAAGTGAAGGGCAAGTATTTCTCTGTACTATGTATGCCCGTGGTGGCCCGGGATAAGCTCCTCGGTTCTGTTCACTTCATGAGGGACAATACCGAAGTAAAAGAAGCCTTTGAAAAGCTCAAAACGTCTGAAGAAAGCTACAGAAGCGTCATTGAAAATGGGCGAGGCTTTTACGTTCACAGGTTCGATCCAAAAGGTAGCCTTTTACTGGCAAGCCCCTATATGGAAAAAATCTTCGGAGGGTCACTGGATGAGTATCTGGGGGATGCCAGAGGCTGGATGGGACAAATACACCCCAGAGATATTGAAAGAATTGCCAGCGAGGTTAATTACTCTCTGGAAAATGCGGTTACATTTGATCAGCAGTACCGAATAATTTCCCGAAACAGCAAAGACGTGGTATGGGTTAGAACACGCTTCTACCCCATATTTGACGAATCCGGAGAAGTACTATACTTTGATGGTATCACCTTTGATATCACCGAACAAAAACAGATGGAAAAACAGATAATTTCGTCCGAAAGGATGAAAGCCATCGGTGAAATGACAGGAGGTGTGGCCCATAACATTAATAATCTCCTTGCCGGGATAATGGGGAATTTGCAGCTCCTGGAAATGGAAGGCTCTAAGTATCTTCCTCCCACCGCTCTTAACCAGATACAGCAAGCATTCCTGGGGAGCAGAAGAATCGGTGAACTGGTTAAGCAGATGCTAACCTTTGCGAGGGCCGAAGATAGTGACGACACGTGGATAAACGTTAGCGTGCTGGCAATAATTAACCGGGTCATCAAGCTTACGGAGCCCCTGTGGAAGGATGCCAAGCAGAAAGAAGGCAAAGAAGTAAGGTTCAGGGTGGATGTTCCCGAGGAAGTCCAGGTTGTGGGAAACATAAACGAATTAACCACGCTTTTTAACAACATAATAGTAAATTCCATAGAAGCAATTGATGACGTCGGGAGCATAAGTATCACGGGCAACCGGAAATCGGATAAGCTGGTGGAAATAGTAATATCAGACACTGGCAAGGGAATGACTCCCGAAACTTTAAAGAGGTCCATTGAGCCTCTTTTCTCCACGAAAGGCACCGTTGGCGTAGGAATGGGACTATCCGTTGCTTACGGAATAGCGAAAAAGTATCAGGGAGATATCACTATATCTAGCGAGCCCGGAAAGGGAACCAGGGTTTCGATTGTATTGCCCAGCGGTTACAAAGAGGAAATCCCGGAACTGAAGGAAGAACAGAAAATTATGGTATCTGACACTGGAATAATAAGGGTCCTGGTAATTGAGGATGAACCGGACGTAAGAGAAATTCTTGCACTG
>QMLL01000096.1 GCA_003646715.1 Deltaproteobacteria bacterium | reverse complement strand
CACTTCTTCGGGGACTTCCACTTCTTCTTTACATTGTGTGCAAACTCGCCTGGCTAACCTCTGGGCTAAGATCAGGTTTACTGAAGAAGACACCAGGAAAGGTTCCACACCCATGTTCAGAAGTCGATTTATTGTGCTGGGAGCATCGTTTGTATGCAAGGTGCTCAAAACCATATGCCCAGTAAGAGCAGCCTTTATTGCTATCTCAGCGGTTTCAAAATCCCTTATCTCTCCTACCATTATTATGTCCGGGTCCTGCCTCAGAAACGATCTCAGTGCGGCAGCAAATGTGAGGCCTATTGCCTCGTGGATCTGAACCTGGTTAATGCCGGGAAGGTTAAATTCCACCGGATCCTCTGCTGTAGAAATGTTCTCGGTGGTTTTGTTAAGTTCGGAAAGGGCACTATACAGGGTTGTAGTTTTACCGCTTCCCGTTGGCCCTGTAACAAGTACCATCCCGTATGGTTTGTGGATGGCTTCTTTGAATAACTTCAACTGGTTTTCTTCAAAACCCAGTTTCGTCATGTCCAGTTGCAAGTTTGACTTGTCCAGAAGCCTTAAAACAACCTTTTCGCCAAAAAGGGTTGGCAGTACCGAAACACGGAAGTCCATATCACCGCCACGGACTCTTAACTTGATTCGACCATCCTGGGGAAGTCGGCGCTCGGCGATGTCCAGGCGGCTCATGATTTTGATTCTGGATATTAAAGCATTTTTTAATTTTAGAGGGGGTTTCATTATTTCGTAGAGGACTCCGTCGATCCGGAACCGAACTCGAAACATCTTTTCATAGGGTTCTATGTGTATATCGCTAGCCCCCTTCTTTATTGCATCCATCAGTATGAGGTTCACGAGTTTTACAACAGGGGCTTGTTCCGCCTCGTTTTCTACCGAATCGAGGTCAAAATCGTCGGTCATGGAAACGACGTCTATCTCTTCGTCGTCCATGCTGCCGATCACGTCTTCAAGGGATGTAGAGGGATCAAAATGCTGCTGAATAACTGCTATGATAGAGCTTTCAGTAGCAACATTTACCTGGATGTTTTTCCTTGTGAGAAATCGAATGTCATCTATGATGAAGTGATTGCTGGGATCCGCCATTGCAATGCTCAGGGTGTTTCCTTTAAGGGCTATTGGAACAAGAAGGTATTTCTGGATCATTTGAGATGGTATTAATTCAATGATTTTCTGATCAATGTCCAGTTTCGTGGGATCAACAGCGGGCACACCAAACTGGCGACTTAAAAATTCCATTAAGTCTGATTCGCTGATGTAACCAAGTTTGACAAGGCTGGACCCTAAAGAGGAACCGGTTGTACTCTGATCTTCAAGAGCCTTATCCAATTGCTCAACGGAGATCAGCGATTCCCTTAATAGAAGTTCGCCAAGCCTCTTGACGGATCTCGTTTCCAAAGCCCTCTTTTAACCCCTTGAAATTTAGCCCCAAAAACTGATTTCATAGATGTCTTTAACTTAAGAAAATGGGGAATTTTTGTCAAGTTAAACTGATTTTCATCCTTTTTACAGGATGTTGTTTTGAGATTCAGATCTTCCAAAATTTTAGTGTTCTATCTTTGCTTTATTCATTAAAGTAATATATTGTTTTTGAACAATGCTTCGTGTTAGAGGTCTATAAATTAAACAGCTTTTTTCTCAACGTTTAGCATAAATCAAAATACTACTATCAAGCAATATTTTCTGTTGGAGAGGTTTAACAATGAAAATGGTTTGTATTTTCCCTGGACAAGGGTCCCAGTATGTTGGGATGGGAAAAGAGTTTTATGATAACTTCGACATGGTAAAGGATTTGTTCAAACGTGCTTCAGACATAGTTTCCCTGGATCTGGAAAAGCTATGTTTTTCTGGTCCTGAAGACATCCTTACCAGTACTCAAAACGTTCAACCTGCGGTCACCCTGGTAAATATTGCTTGCTACGAGATGTTAAAAGATCACGGTGTCAGGTTCCAGGCTTTTGCTGGCCACAGCCTGGGAGAGTATTCGGCGCTATATGCTGCTGGTGTGCTCACCTTTGATCAGGTTATGGAGTTGACAAAACTGAGAGGTGAGTACATGCACGAAGCTGCATGTAAAAATCCGGGTTCCATGGCGGCGATTATGAATTTTTCGCTGGAGGAACTCAAAGAGGTCTGCGAGGAATGCGGTTCTCAGATAGCGAATATTAATTCCGAGGGGCAGATTATAATTACGGGATCAACCGAAGAGGTAAACAGAACTATTGATCTGTGCAAGCAGAAAGGAGTCAAGCGCTGTATAGTGTTGAATGTTAGCGGACCGTGGCATAGTAAATACATGAAACTTGCCAAAGATAAACTGGAAAAGGTCCTGGCAGAGCAGGAATTTGATGAACCCGCAACAAAGGTGATTTCAAACGTTGACGCTGCTTATCTCACCTCCGGAAAAGAAGCCGGGGAAAAACTTGCGTCACAGGTTTGTAACCCTGTTTTGTGGCTTCAATCTATGGAAAGGCTGATAGGCGATGGCTACGAGGTTTTCGTGGAAGTAGGCCCCAAAAAAGTCTTGAGTGGATTGATGCGAAGAATTTCAAAGAAAGTAAAGGTCTTCCAGGTAGAGGACTTTGCAACCCTTAAAAAATTTATGGATTTCCTTGGAAATAATTGACAGGTAAAAAGAAAATCAGTCTTGGTAATTTTGTTGGAAATAATTTGACAATGTGAGATATATTCTAAGTACGTTTTTTCTGTTTATCACGGATAAATCTGGTAAATTTGATAAGTTTGGATTTATTGTCAGGTTGGCAACATGTATGGGTGATAATGAACCTTGAGGAGGATGCTGAGATGAAAATATACAGAAAATTGTTGGTCCTTATTCCATTAATGACGATTTGTATCCTGGTGTGGTCGGGTTTTTCCTGGGCAAAGACCCCAATGGAAACAATACAGGAAGGCACAGAGGAAGTCCTTTCCATGCTTAAAGATCCAGCATATAAGGGCCCTGAGCATACCGAAGAAAGAAGAAAAAAGATATGGGATATAATTTCTCACTATTTTGATTTCAAAGAAATGGCCAAAAGATCTCTGGGCAGACACTGGAGAAAGCTTACCTCTCAGCAGAGAGATGAATTTGTGGACTTATTCAGTTTTCTTCTTCAACATTCGTACATCGGCAAGATAGATAAGTACACGAATGAGAAAGTGGTATATGACAAGGAACGTATTCAGGGTAAGTATGCTACAGTCAAAACAATTATTTTATCCAAGAATGACGTCCAGATACCTGTGAATTACAGGCTAAAGAAAAAAGGGGACAAGTGGATGGTTTATGACGTGGCAATAGAAGGGGTAAGTCTGGTGAATAATTATAGGGCACAGTTCAATAGTATAATAGTATCTAAGTCTTATGATGCCCTGGTAGAAAGACTCAAAAAGAAAAAAAGTGAAGCAATGTCCGGCTCCAAGAAGTAAGAGAAGCGGCCGGGGCAACGCCTTACACAAGCATAGTTTTTAGGGTGTTTTTGTTGAGGGAGGAGATGGCGGGGAGGTCTTCCGATAATTACGGACACAGATCCAGACTTCGCGAAAGGTTCTTTAAAACAGGTCTGGAAGGCTTCCACGACCATGAAGTCCTGGAACTTATTCTCACTTATGTAATTCCACGGAGAGATGTTAAGCCCATAGCAAAAGATTTACTTCGCGAATTCAAATCCCTGGGAGGTGTTTTGGATGCCCCCAGGGAACACCTTCAAAGGATTGATGGTATTGGCGATCAGGCATCTGGATTCTTAAATCTGATACCGCAGTTAATATCAAGGTATCTCAATGACCGATGGCAAAAACGTCGTATTTTTTCTTCCATAAAAGATGCTGCCGAATTCCTCGTGAATCAGTTAAAGGCCGAAAAATGTGAAGTGTTCCTGTGCTTGAACCTAAGCAGTCAGAATGCTTTGTTGGCCACTGAAAAAATACAAGAAGGCACCGTTAATCGAGCCACGGTTTATCCAAGGCTCGTGGTGGAATCGGCACTTAAACATAGCGCTACGGCCGTTATCCTTGCCCACAATCATCCGGGAGGTTTACCAAAGCCGTCAGAGGCAGATCGTAGACTTACGCGCAGGATTAAGCGTATTTTTCAAGATATTGATATTACCTTACATGATCACATCATTGTAGCAGGCGAAAGTTATTATTCTTTTGCCGAGCATGGGGAACTTTAAGCAGTGTTTGTAGCATGAGAGCGATTCTAATAGAAAACGAGGGGAAAAACAGTAGGCTTTTTCTTGGAGAAGTTTCGGTACCTGAACCCGCGCCTGAAGAAGTACTGGTAAAAGTTCGTGCAACATCGGTAAACCAGGCCGACCTGTTGCAGAGGCGAGGTCTTTACCCGCCGCCTCCCGGCGTTTCCAGCATCCTGGGCCTGGATATTTCCGGAGAAATTGTTGAAACTGGCAAAAACGCCACTCTCTGGAAAGAGGGAGACAGGGTTTTTGGTTTTGTTGCTGGAGGAGGCTACGGGGAATTCGTGGCGATTAACGAGAAATTAATTTGGTCAATACCTTCGGGCCTTGATTTTGAAAGTGCTGCGGCAATCGGTGAAGTTTTTGCCACCGCGTATCTAAATCTTTTCATTCTTGCTCAACTCCAGAAAGGTGAGAGAGCCTTAATCCACGGGGGAAGTGGTGGAGTTGGCACCGCTGCAATTCAACTTGCCAGGGTGGCAGGCGTGGAAATATTTACCACCGTTGCCACTGATGAAGGCAAAGATCTCTGTATGGAACTGGGGGCTCAGTATGTAATCAATTATGAAAATGAAGAGTTTTCTGAAAAAGTGCTAGAAATTACCTCGGGCCAGGGTGTGGACGTGGTACTGGATTTTGTGGGAGCACCTTACATCAACAAGCACCTCGAAATTCTCAGAGAACACGGTCGGCTTGTTTTAATCGGACTAAAGGGTGGAACAAAAGCGGAAGTATTCTTACCTCCCATATTAACGAAAAGACTCCAGATAATCGGATCAACCCTGAGAAGTTTATCTTTTGATCGGAAAGTGAGGCTTGTGGAGGAATTTGAGAAGAAAGTATTACCTAGGCTAGAAAATGGTGAAATTTTCCCGGTAATTGACTCCATCTTTCCGATAAACCAGGTGGAAGAAGCTCATCAAAGATTCCGCCAGAGCAAACATCTCGGAAAGATTGTGCTGACGTGGCACACAGTGTAATGTTTTTCTCCGCACTTTACGGACACCTCACGGCTTTTTCCTTTTCATCTGGTATTGCCTGACAGCATTTATGTGTTCCCGTATTGTTTCCGAGAAAAAGTGATGACCGTCATTTTTTGACACAAAGTACAGGTATTTTACTTTGGCAGGATTGGCTGCAGCCTTCAGGGATGCTGGACCCGGATTACAGATTGGCCCCGGGGGTAGGCCTTTAACCATGTAAGTGTTGTATGGTGTTTTTGTATTTAAGTCTTTCTTTGTAAGATTCCCGTTAAAGTTTTTCAAACCGTAAATCACGGTGGGATCACACTGGAGAAGCATTCCTTTTTTCAGCCTGTTTATAAATACGCCTGCTATTATGGGTCGTTCATCATCCACCATGGCTTCTTTTTCTATCATTGATGCCAGAATTAAGACTTCGTGCCTGGTCAAGGGATTGTCGGGAGATCTGTTCGCCCAGATTTCTTCAAAGTGTTTGTTAAATTCATCCACCATGGCCTTGATCAAATCCCTGAAATTTTGACTTGATGAATAAAAATAAGTGTCAGGAAACAGATAGCCTTCCAGCGAAGGAGCATTGATCCCAAGTTCTTTGATGAATTCCTGGTCTTGCATTACTTTCATTATCTGTTCAAAAGTGCCCAGCCCATATCTCGCCATCAACCTAGCTACCTGCTTTACTGTTAAGCCTTCCGGTATCGTAATTTTTTTGAGAATTATCTCTCCCTGGAGGAGTTTTTCAAGGACATCTCGTGGTGTCATATACGTGCTGAAACGGTATTTTCCCGCTTTTAGCTTGCCGGCTACGCCTTTGAAGAGAACATAGTATTTGAATTTCAAACCACTGGAGACCACACCTTCTCGAAACAGCAGATTTGATATTTTGTCCAGGTTGGTTCCGGGAGCAATGTCTATTTCTTTCTGCTCAATGCTGGAACCGGGCGGTCTGTTTAAAAAAAAGAAGAAGTCAATAACCAGACCCGAAAGCACGCAAAAAGATGCAAAAATAATTATGCAAAACAGGATTACTAAGTTTTTCCTGGAATTTGGTTTCATTACGTGTTCTTAGTTATTAAGATACTGGTTTCATAACCTGGGTGCTATTTATAAGATATTTTAGTCAACTATGGCAAATTTAGGATTGACCTTTTCACGTAGAAAGTACATCTTATGTTACATCTGTTGGGACTTGAGTCAATTTGCGAGGGAACTTTAACTCATTCTCTGTGGTCTTGACAAGGGAGTGTTCAGGCTTATGGACGAACTTTATTTTTCCCGTCTTACAAACTTGATTACCCGATTTTCCACCCGCCAGTTTGATGCATTTCTGGTGTCAGTGCCGGAAAACCGATACTATTTGAGTGGGTTTTACGCTGATGATGGTGGACCTCAGGAAACTGCAGGATATCTACTAATTGGGACTGACAAGAGGTTTTTGATTACTGACGGAAGATACGAGATCCAGGCCAAGAATGAAGCTCCT
>QMLL01000095.1 GCA_003646715.1 Deltaproteobacteria bacterium | reverse complement strand
CCGATTCCGTTCTGCGCTACTCCAGGAGACAGGATAGAAAAGTATCGATGTACGGATTCACTGGAAAATTCACTTACAGTGGGGAAATCAGAGATTTCCTCCCTCTACTCAAAGCAGGGGAGGTGGTGCACATAGGTAAAGCCACCGCCTTTGGTTTCGGAAAATACAAAATTCGGGAGGTTTGATTATGGATGAACGGAGTAAACTGGTATTGGCTGCACTCCTCCACGATATAGGAAAGTTTTATCAGAGAACCGGTCGGGAGCCTCTGATGGACTTTCGACAATACGGTGAGGAGGACCTTGGACCCCATGGTGCCCATGCGAAATGGAGCGCGAGCTTTATTAAGGAAGTTCTCCCCGAGGATATGCTGGAGGTAGCTTGGCCTGTGCTTTATCACCATAACCCCTCTAAATCGGGGGATGAGATAGCCGCACTTGTTCAGAAGGCTGATCATCTGTCCAGCGCAGAGAGGAAAAAGGGGAAAGGAGAAGGACCCCAAAAAGAACTGCTTATTCCCGTTCTGGGAACTGTAGGAAAAGAATGGCAAACAGTCGAACATAGATATGGATTGAACGTTCTCCGATTGGATAAAGACTCTATTTTTCCACAGGTTGTCGCCCATGAAGATCCCGGCGCTATCAAGGAGTCTTACGGAAACCTCTGGGAGCAGTTCGTCGAAGAAGTCCGCAGCATCGGCGTTATAAGCTATTCAGACGTGCGGTACTTCGTCAACAACCTTCTTTCCATCCTCTACAAATACACATGGTGCATACCGAGTGCTACTTACGGGGTTTCGCCCGATATTTCCCTTTACGATCATCTCAGGATCACAGCTGCCATAGCGTTATCTCTGTACGATTCAAAGAATGGCAAGGTCTCATTGATAGGCGGAGATCTTTCCGGGATTCAGTCTTTCATATACAAACTGGCTTCCCCTCGCGAGGCACAAGCCGGAATGGCCAAAAGGCTGCGCGGTCGTTCGTTCTATCTGAGCCTTTTGGTTGAGACGGTTGCCGCCTATGTCCTTGACAGCCTGAATTTACCTCTCACTAATTTGCTTTGGTCGAGTGGCGGGCACTTTCTGATATTAGCGCCAGCAATCGATGGTTTTGTCGACGAGTTAAGAGGGAAACTGGATAAGTGGTTTTTTGAGAAATTCAACGGAGATCTGGTTTTGCTTGTTTCAGAGGTTGTCACTGAGGCAGATGATTTAGCGGAATTTTCCAGGGTCTATGAGAAATTGGGTAGCGAGATGCAAATAGCAAAGCAGCGGAAGTTCAGTGGATTGGAAGAATGGCCCGTTTCCAGTGAGGAGGAGGTTACGGGTGTCTGTGCGGTTTGTGGGAGAGGATTGAAGGACGGCAATGCAGTTATCTGTGAGGACTGCCAGGAACATGAAAAGATAGGTCAGAAGCTTCCCTATTCTCACTATCTGGTGCTGACGCCATTGAATGAACAGGTGTCCTCTCAAATTTTTTCTGTCGATATGGCGGAATTCGGCAGAAAGTGGCTCTTTATCGACGAAGAGCATTACGATGAATGGCCACAAAACTCAGCTGTTTATGTTTTAAACAGCTCAGATTATCCCTGGGCCACTTCTCACAATGCGATGTTCTTTGTTCCTCATTTCCTGGCTAAACATGTTCCTCACGGAAAATATGGAGTTTTGACCTTCGACGAAATGGAGGCCAGATCCACTGGGGCAAAATTCCTGGCCGCCTTGCGAATGGATGTTGACAATCTCGGGAGGATATTTATCGGTGAGGGCGCGAGCGGAGAACCCTTGTCGATGTCAAGAATAGGCAATCTAAGTCGAGATCTGGATCTTTTCTTCTCGGGTTATTTGAACAAGATCGCTGAAAAATACAACACAATGTATGTGCTGTACGCTGGTGGCGATGATGTTTTCCTCATAGGGGCCTGGGATGAGTGTGTTAAAGCCGCGCTTGATATAAGAAACGAATTCAGGGAATACACATGTGGAAACGAAAATCTGACTATTTCCGGTGGCATTTCGATATTTAAAAGCGGGTTTCCAGTGGGCAGAGCTGCTGAGATGAGCGGGAGAAATCTGGATATCGCGAAGGGACATCGAGTATTATCTCCGGTGAAAAGAGAAAAGGATTCCCTTTATCTGTTCGGCAAAAGCCTTTTCTGGGATGAGGCCGAAAAATCTATCGAATTTGCGGAGGACCTGGTAAAGCGGATAGAACAGAAAGATGGAGACTCTCTTTCGAGAAGGTTCATTTACACTCTTCTCGAAATCTACAGGACCAATTTTGAAGAAGAAGGAAAAGTGAGATTGTCCTGGATCCCCATGTTTCTCTACCACCTTACGAGAAATGTCAGGTACGAGTTGAAAGAAGGCGGCGAGACGAAGGTAAATCCTTTTTACGTTCATTTGGAAAAAAATATAAGGGAGCTCATGCCCTTTGCGATGGTTTGGGCCTCCCATAGTCTTTTGAAGACAAGGAAATAAAAAGGAGGTAACTTATGAATGGAGGAAGAGATGTGTCTGGGAAGATAGGGACCCTCAGGGACCAACTGCGAAGCGGGAAGAGCTTCACTGACGACAGCATAATGGACCTCGCCCCCGCCGTGGCTGATGAAATCTCAGAAATTGCGACTACTAAACTCAGGCAATATTTCGATGAGATAAAGGGACTTGCACGCATGGCTGAAGCAGGCCTGTCAGATAAGCAGATAAAAGTGAAGCTGCGGCTTATAGAGTCGAGAGCAAAATATGATCTGGGCAGAGCCTCAAAAAGAGATAGAGCAGCCTTTCAGAAGCTGAACGATTTTCTCACGACCAGTTTCGACCACGTTCGCAGTGGAAAGGTCGAAGAACGCATTAAACAGTTTGCCCTCTTTTTCGAGTGTGTCTATGGATATTTTTACTATAAAAGGGCGAGATAAAAAATCAAGAGGAGGACAAGATGAAAGTCAGGTTTAGAGGCAATCTAATAATAAGAGGGGAGCTAAAGTGTGAAACGGCTCTCCATATAGGAGGAAGTGTTGAAGGCTATGAAATAGGTGGAATGGACAACCCTGTGATAAAGGATGCGATTACGGGTTATCCATACATACCGGGATCTTCTTTGAAAGGCAGATTGAGAAGCTTGTTGGAATGGGCGAAGGACAAAGTGGAAGCCGATGGGAAGATTCATTCCTGTGATGATCCTGATTGTCCAGTATGCCGTATATTCGGGGTGCCGGCGGAGGAAGGAAGGGAGATCGGTCCCACCAGATTGATCGTCCGTGACGTCTGGCCGACCGAGGGTACGAAGAGAATGCTGGACGAGCTGCAGAGAACCAAAGGACTTCCCAAAGTCGAGTGGAAGTGGGAAAACAGCATCAACAGGATCACATCGGAGGCCACACCGAGGCCGATAGAGAGAGTTCCCCGTGACTCGGTCTTTAATTTTGAGATGGTCTTTTCGCTGTATGACTTTGAAAATTCTGATGGCAACGTGCCGAAGCCGGACCTTGAGTTTCTCGGTGACCTGATAGAGTCTTTGCAGCTTCTCGAGGATACATATCTCGGCGGGCTCGGCAGCAGAGGATCGGGAAAGGTTAAATTTTACATAAAACAGTTCGTCCTCAAGACCTTATCCGATTATGAATCCCAGAGTGAGGGCAAATCTTTGCTTGACACAGAAGGACAAAAAGTGGAGCTGAGGTCTCTCAATGTCAAAGAATTGATAGACGAAATCAACAAGAGGTTCGAGGCGAGGCAATAATGAGCACGAATAATTATCTCAGGTACACTGTCATATTGGAGCCTCGAGGAACTTTCAAGGGTGAGATCCCACGGTCGGATACTCTGTTTGGAGCTGTCTCCTGGGCTCTTCTGTTGTTGTATGGCCCCGGGACCCTGGATGACTGGTTAAGCGCCTATACGGGGCACTCTCCCCCTGCCCTCCTTTCATCCTGTTTTCCCTGCAAGTTTGACAAGGTCGAGGGAAAGCGATATTTTTACCTTCCCATGCCAGCGGTCGGTGAGTTCCCACTGGCAGAGTTAAGGGATCATTCCCTTGCGAAACACCTGAAAAAGACGCGTTTTATAGACATTCAGATTTGGGAGGCACTTAGAGAAGGAAAGATAGGATGGAATCACATCGTCGAAAATCTGGCAGTAAAAGGGAGTCCCACGGAGGATGAGGAATCTGCAACTTACATAATAGATGGAATGTTTCTGAGGCACAAAGGGAATCAAGCTCCCCAGATTAAGAGCGCCAGTACAGCTGGAACAGCGGTTAATCGCCTGACCGGTGGCGCATTGGAAGGTTTTCTTTTTTACACAAATCGAATTTACTTCGTGGATACAGTGACCTATTTCTTGCTCTATCTGGACCCGGACTGGGAAAAGAAGCTTTTCGCTGCCCTGAAGTTTCTTGAGGATAGGGGAATAGGCGGTGGGGTCACTCGAGGAAGCGGCGCATTCGATCTGGAAGTGACGGAAGGTTTTCCTTTTGCCGATGAGGATGAGGGCGAGAATTGGCTGAATTTGTCTCTGTATTTTCCACAGAAGAGCGAATGGGAGCACATCAGAAATTCGGAAGGGGCCAGGTATAGCATTGTTCAGCGAAGGGGTAGGATTGAGAGCAGTTTTTACGAGGGCAAGAAGATCTGGAAAAGGCCGGTTATGATGATGGAAGAAGGATCCCTCCTTCCGGTTATGGATTCGCATCCTGTTTACGGTGGGCTGATTCCCGTTTTAAAACTTGTAGGTGGCGGTACGGCTATGCACTATGGATTTGGCTTTCCGGTGAAAGTGCGAGGAGGTGCTTTATGAAAAAGATACAGCTGAAGATCAGGACGCACTCTCCCGTTCATATAGGTTCGGGCAAGGAATTATTTCCCTATGAATATGTGCTCGATGACAGCGCGAATTCGGTGGTCAAGGATTACCACGTAGTGGATTATCTGTCTCTCGTGGAGAAAGACGAAGCATTTGCTGCAAGACTTTCCAGGAGAAATTATGGCCCGCGTGACACCTCACGCTTGAAAAACATGGGAGTGTTATTCTATTCAGGTAGGATTGGCCCTTATACCTACGATACTTTGCAGGATGATTTAAAAAGGGGAAATAAAGGAGCTGTTTTTGACTTCATCAAAGATCAGCACTACAGATCGTATTTGCCCGGAAGCAGCATCAAAGGCGCTCTCAGGACTGCTATTGCCTATCATATATTGAAATCAAGAGCTGAGAAGTTAGATGATGTCATAGACAAGTTTTTGAATGTCCCCCATTCTCAAGCGGTGGAAGAAATTGTCTTCAGGGATAAAAAACGAGATGTACATGCTGATATACTCAGGTACTTACAGGTTTCCGATTCTGAACCGTTCAAGGCGAACGATACTTTGACTTTGGCTCTTTGTCAGAGGTTGACGCGGAAAAGGTTATTTTTACACAACTATTATGAGGTTTTGCGCAGAAGGCTCGAGGCAAGGTTAACTCTGTCGTTGGACGACAAACTACTGGAATCACCGGTGTTTGCCCAAAATTCTCTGAATTCATATATGCCACGGGACTTCAAATCACTTGCCAAATACGTGAACGATTTCTCGCAGGATATTGTGGACTTCGAGATAGAATTCTTGCAGGATTGTCAGAGGAACCATTCAGGAGAGGTGTCTAAAAAAATCGATGCTCTGCTTGATTACTACCTGGACCTTAAGGATCAGATTTCAAACGAACTTAAAAATCCTGATGCCACGGGGATGTTCATCGCGATTGGTAAGGGAACCGGCTGGCACAAAAAAACTGTGGGACTCGCTATCAAAAACAGGTCCTGGGAAAGATTCAAGCGGGTGTTTTACAAGGGACGGCTCGGAAGGAAGAATCAGAAACCCGATAGATTCCCTTCTTCCAGAGATGTTTTGGTTGAAGAGACCCAGATGTTTGCTTTTGGTTGGATCAAGATCGAGCAAATTTAAAGGCCGTAGGCGTGAGGTAAAGGGCCGTGGCGACCCTCTATTTGATTGATCAGGGTCTGAAGCTCTGCAAGACGTCGAGGAGATTGACTGTGGAGCGCGACGGAGAGATAGTGGCGGAGATCCCCATATTTAAGGTGGACCGCGTGTTTATCTACGGCAATATTCAGATTACCACGCAGGCGATCGGGTTTCTGCTCGGCGAAGGTATTCCTACGGCATTTTTCTATACTGATGGCAGGCTCAAGGGCATACTTCAACCGATGAAATCGAAGGACATTCCCCTTCGGGTGGTGCAGTTTAAAAAGGCGACCGATCCCGAATTTTCCCTCGAGCTCGCGAAGATTATCGTCAAGGGAAAGTTGAAGAGTCAGAAAAGGCTCCTTCAGCGATTTATGAAGAATCACCCTGAAGCTGATTTTCAGAGAGAAGAAGAGCAGATAGAGATGGCCATTGAATCCGTGGATAGACAGACTTCCCTGAGTTCTCTGTTGGGAGTTGAAGGCGCAGGAACTTCGTCGTATTTCAGCGCATACAAGAGAATGATTCGGGAGTGGGGCGGATTTAAAGGTCGGAAGAGGCGGCCACCTCCGGATCCGATTAATGCCCTTTTAAGCTACGGTTACACGGTTTTGACTGCCGAAATGTTCTTCATGACATATACGGCTGGTTTTGAGCCTTATCTTGGGTTTTACCACGGCGTTCGCTATGGAAGACCTGCTCTTGCGCTCGATCTCATCGAGGAGTTTCGACACGTTGT
>QMLL01000094.1 GCA_003646715.1 Deltaproteobacteria bacterium | reverse complement strand
TTTTTGGGAGATGTCGTTAGTGTAACCATATGCCGTGTGCTTATTGTAAATGGTACGAATACCCACACCTGAATCTATACCGCTTATCACCTTCTCAAGCCTGTTTTCTTCGTATACGATAGACGAAGTATGAGTGTATTCTGCGAATATATCGGAGAATTCTCCCTTATATTTCATATTTTCCTTAAGTATCCTGGCAAAATCTATTTTGAAAACCATATGTTATTACTCCTAGCTAATTACAATTATCAAAGTAAATACTAAAATACCCCATGATAGGCTAAACCACGACCCCATAACCATATAATGTATGGAAGGTGGATTAGCAAGCTTCTTTATGTTAAATGATATAATGTTTTTGTTTTTTTCTGCTTCGCTACTGAATCCGGTAAAGCAGATGGGATCTGTCTTATGCAAGTTAAAAAAACAGTACCCATAGTTACATGTTTTCTTTTCCAGGCAGGTAAGGTTTTATTACTCAGAAGATCTCCGGAAAGAAAGTTTTACCCGGGAAAGTGGGGAGCTGTGAGTGGTTATCTGGAAAAAGGGAAAAGTCCTCTAAAGCAGGCCATTAGTGAAATTAGAGAAGAAGTGGGTATAGATGAATCTGATCTGGAACTGGTGAATTATAATGATCCTATCGATGTCTACGATGCTCAAAAGACTATATGTTGGAAGGTATATCCGTTTGCTTTTAGGTTAAAAAATCATATGAGGGTAAGGCTTGATTGGGAAAACGAAGAGTTTAAATGGATAGATCCAAAAGATTTTTCGGCGTTTGATACGGTGCCGGGGCTTGATGAGGTGTTCGCAGCGGTCTTCGTTCGTTTGACGGAGTGACGTTTTTAGATCCTGATGTTCTCGTATTTAACCGGGCTATTGAAAGATACACCAGAGTGAGTTAGGCTATACTATATCGCTTGAGCCGGGATTTTTATCCTTGACTTAAGCATGCTCCACGACTTATATAATTGAATCTGCAAATTTTTAAGTTTTATTCATATGATGCAAGAAGGTTTTCGTTCTTTTTGAAATTTTCTTTCTTGCTCCGCTGGTCAAAAATTTTTAGGAGGAATAATAATGACGGAAGACAAATACAGGGAGTATCTAAAAGCTTACCAGGACATCAGTAAAGCAATCACTTCTACACTTTCCCTGCCCGAGGTTCTAGACTTACTGGTAACTCATGTAAAAGAGCTTATGGATTTGAAAGCATGTGCGATTCGTCTTCTTAACCCGGAGACAAGCAGGTTGGAGATGGTAGCGTCACATGGTTTGAGTGAAAAATATATAAATAAAGGACCTGTAGATGCAGATCAGAGTATCGTGGACGCAATGAAAGGAAAAACTGTTTCGGTGTACGATGTTACAGAAGATCCCGGTTCTCAGTACAAAGATGTGTCCGCCAGGGAAGGTATTAAAACAATCGTGTCGGTACCGTTGAGATTCAAGGATAAGATTATCGGTGTAATGAGGATGTACACTTCTGAACCAAGGAACTTTAGCGATGACGAGTTGAACTTCGTCATCGGGCTGGCAGAACAGGGGGCTATTGCTATTCAGAATGCAAAAATTCATGAGCAAATCGTTTCCCAGGAGCGAAAGTTTTTGAAGAGCTTCCAGCAGGTGAGCAAGGCGGTAACTTCTACTCTTGCAGTAAATGAAGTTCTCAATATGATAGTCACCCAGGTGGCTGACGTAATGAACCTGAAAGCCTGTGCAGTGAGGCTTCTCGATGAAAAAGCCAAAGTTCTTGAACTCGTTGCATCACATGGGCTCAGCGAATTTTATATCAAGAAAGGACCGGTTGATGCCGATAAAAGTATAGCGGATGCTCTTACCGGAAAACCGGTAATTATTGAGAATGCCCAGGAAGACCCGAGGGCTCAATATCCTGAAGAAGCCAAGAAAGAAGGTATTTTTACCATTGTTTCGATTCCAATGGTAATAAAAGGGAAGGTAATCGGTGTTTTGAGAATGTACACTGGAGAACGCAGAGAGTTCACCCAGCAGGAGATAGACTTTGTTTCGTCGCTGGCTGAGATGGGAGCAATAGCTATTGAGAATGCACGAATTTATGAGAGAATCAGGAGCGACTACGAGAGCATCATGAGTGATATCTATCAGTACATTGGCTACAGGAAGAGCATCTGATCAAAAAGCCCTGCCTTTAAACAATTATCAACACGAAGGAGCCACTTCGGCTCCTTCTTCCTTTTGAAATTAATGAAACATTCACGGTTGATCTGGTGTCCCGCTCAGGGATGGGTAAAAGCATCGCCTTTCATCGTGCAAAATAGTTAGACTTCTGAGCGGCTTGGTTCGAGTCGTTTAATATCAATAAAAGATGGTTCTTGTCCTGTGATAGGGGTATTTTCTGAAAGAATCGTTTTGGCCCAACGTCCATAACCACTGGTCAATTTCAGGACTTGCGCACTCAATGCCTTTTTCCTCTTCAAGCTTCTTTTTTATCAATTCGCAAGCCTGAATCGTGGCAGCTCTTATTTCTATTTCTTCCTCACTTCCCGGTTCTATGAATTCGAGATTGTCAATCCTTCTGGCCAGTTGGGAATCATATTCCAGGATACCAAGGTGACGCAACACCTGCGGTAGTTTGTAATCAGCAAACGCTGTCAGCATGTGGAGGTCTTTCCATCTTCCCCATGATTTGCCACGAAACTTGGTGTGAAGGTCTAAGGGAAATATCTGGGCTCTTTTGTAAAAGTATACCTTCTTTCCGTTGTAAATTGCCTCGTCCCTGAAACTTGGGAAATTATCTCTCAGCAGCTCGATTAGTTTTAAAGCCGAGTGTCCGGCTTCCTCCAGAAGATAGACCACGCTGCCTTCCCATCGTTCCAGTAATACTTCCCCGGCCTCTCTAAGGTTTTTTAAGCGCTCCTTTAGAAGGGGAATTTTCCCCCTTCCGGCAAAAATTTTTTCCAGATCTTGAAGTTGGATGTTTGCAAGGAATCTTGCATCCTGGACCGGGATCTTATATTCGTTAACTGCCCTGGCCAGAGAGGCTTCCAAAGCCCAGTAACCGGAATACCACTTTCCTTTGTACTCCACTTCCCATTTTGGTTCACCGGGATCGGGCCAGAAACAGTGATTCAGTATTTCAACCACAAATACCCACTCCGCCAGTTCTTTGCCGGTAATTCCAGGCGATAGTTCGTCTTCTTCCGGATGCTTGGCGTGCAAGGCGTCCAGGTGCTTGCCAAAAAGACGGCGTATAGCGGTCTCGTTAATTTTAACGAACCTGCTTCTCTGTACAGCCCAGCTCGTGGTATCAAGAATGAGGTTTCTCATAGATGTCTTTGATTTTTGCTACCAGTGCCTTCAGATCTTTCGGATTATTTTTCTCCGGGTTTTGTATCACTTCTTCCAGTAACCTGTGGAGTACCTCGCCTACAATTGGTCCTGGAGGCACTCCCATAATTTCCATTACTTCTTTTCCTCCAATAGCCAGATCTTTAACGGAGAAAACCTGGAATGTCTCAAGGGTGCGTGAAATTTTTTTCTTCAGCGTTCTGAAATCTTCTTCGATTTTTTTCTTCGTTTCTGTTCCGTGGGCCAGCCTGTCCGCTTTCCACAATATTAAAAGGTCATAGATGTTCTCCTTTCCAACTCTTATAATCAGGCGCCGAAATGTGGAAGGTTTCCAGGATTTGAAGTTATGAAGCATGTGATTTGCAATTAGCTTTTGAGCCTTGTCTATCTCTGCGTTGCTAAATCTCCACCTTTGCATTATTTCTGTCGCAATTTCAGCACTTACTTTTGCATGTCCGTAGAAATGACAGACACCCTTTATGATTTGCCTTGTTTTGGGCTTTCCTACATCGTGCAAAAGCCCGACCCATCGAAGGTAAGAGTTTTGCGGGATAAAATCCACCGTCTTCAAAGTGTGCCAGTAAACGTCATAGACATGATAGCGATTTTGCCTCATCCCATAGCCTTCCAGTATTTCAGGCAGAATAACTTCGAGTATTTTCAGCTTTCGACAGCTTTCTATTGAACCGGAAGGATCATTGGTTTCCAGTATTTTCAGAAATTCATCTCGAATTCTCTCAATGGACACGTTTCTTAGCCTCAATGCAAAATCCGGGATTGTTTTCAGTGTTTTTTCTTCAATTCTGAACTTGAAGGAAGCAGCTAACCTGATTGCTCTTAAAATTCTGAGTGGGTCTTCAGAAAAGCGTTCTTCCGGATTTTCTACTGCTCTAATAATTCCTTTCTCCAGATCTTCCAGGCCGTTCCAGGGATCCACCAGTTGGTGGCGAGAGGGATTATAGGCGAGCGCATTGATAGTAAAATCTCTGTGTTTTAAATCATCCGTTATACTTCCAGCGTGTTGATTATCCCCCCTGAATTGGGTTACTTCTACAATCCTATTGTGTGTCAGTACCGATACTGTGCCATGTTTTATGCCTGTAGGTATTACTCTGGGAAAGATCTTCATCACATCGGAAGGAGATGCATCTGTCGCAATATCCCAATCCTCAGGTTCTTTTCCCAGCAGCATATCACGCACTGCACCTCCTACTACATACCCTGCAAAACCATGGTTTTCGAGCTCATCAATTAGCTCGACAATGAATTCCGGAACTGGTAATTTTTGAATCAACACTTTCAATGTAGACTCGTGTTTGCTAAATTAAGCTCGTAAAGCTCCTCGAAAACTTACGTTGTTCAAACCTTGAAGAAAACATGATATTGAATGAAAACTTTCTTCAGATCAAGGGTGATATTGAAAAAATGATCATGAATATGATGTCAACAGGGGGGATTCAATGAAATACTTGATTATTGGGAACGGTGTTGCAGGTATTCAAGCTGCGGAAACCTTGCGCGAAATAGACACAACATCTACTATCATCATGGTCTCAAAAGAAAATACGATTCCATATTCTCGTCCCCTGATAAGTTACATAGTTTCCGGCGAACTGGAAAATAGAGAAATTTTCATTCGCCCGGAAGATTACTACGAAAAACTGAAAATTGAAACTTACCTTGGGAAAACTGTCCGGAATATGGATGTTGAAAACCGGAAAGTTTTCCTTGAATCAGGAGAATCAATTGGCTGGGATCGGTTGTTGATAGCAACGGGAGCTGATCCCAGAGTCATGAAAGTTGACGGGAGCGATCTCGGAAATATATTCTTCCTGAGGAACCTGGACGATGCCGTGAACATCGTGAAAAGCTGCGATAGTGGCGCCAGGAAGGCAATAGTGCTGGGGGGCGGCCTTGTGGGGTTCAAGGCAGCTTACGGGCTACTAAAACGAGGAATCGATGTTTCCATACTTATCACTTCGCCCTATCCGCTATCCCAGGTTGCGGATACCAGAAGTGGGCAACTGATCAGAAAAACTCTTGAAGATTACGGTCTTGCTGTCGAAGTGGGTAAATCGGTAAAAGCCTTTGAAGGAAGAGATGGCAAGGTGTGTGGCGCTTTGCTCAACGACGGGCAGAGAGTTGACTGTGACCTTGTGGTGGTGGGTAAGGGGGTGGATCCGGCAATTTCTTTTTTGAAAGATAGTGGAGTGAACATAAATAGAGGAATACTCGTTGATGAAAACTTGAGAAGTAGCGTTCCAGATATTTATGCCGCTGGTGATGTGGCGGAAGCACCTGACATCGTCTGGCGTGATAACAGGGTTAATGCCATCTGGCCGGTTGCTGCCGAACAGGGAAGAGTGGCTGCGTATAACATGCTCGGAATTGAAAGAAGATATCAGGGAAGCCTGGGAAGAAATGTCATCAGAATTTTTGATCTTGACTTTATGGCTGGAGGAATAATCAATCCACCTGATGAGGATAGGTATGAAGTTCTCAGTGTTTATAATGAAAAGGAGAAAAAGTATAAGAAACTCGTTTTCGAAGAAGATCGGCTCGTTGGCATGGTACTGGTAAATTGCGTTGAACAGGGTGGAGTTTTGTTGAACCTGATTGCGCAGAGAAGAAATTTATCATCGCGAAAGAAAGAATTGCTTGATCGTGAAGATTATTATTCGATGCTAAGAAGCTACCGTTAGACTATGTTTTTGTTGGTTGTCATTAGTAGTGCATGATTGGGCTTGTTTCTAATCAGTGATTTGGAATGTGGTCGTTAGACTGGAGTGGGGGCGAGTGAATGAATTTTTTAGATTACGTGATATTGGCATTACTAATACTATTTCTCGTTCGCGGAATCTGGATTGGAGCAACTAGACAGATCCTGTCTTTAGTGGGACTTGTGGCAGGATTTTGGGGAGCATCCAGTTACTATGGTCTTTTTGCGAGAAGTCTTGCAAGTAAGATCCCGGCTTGGCCATATCCGGGGCTCACCGTTTATGTTGTTTTATTTTTTGTTATATGGGGACTTTTTGCCTTCCTGGGATTTTTATTTAGCCGTATGTTTCAGAAGACTCCGTTGGTCTGGGCAGACAGGCTCTTGGGGGGATCCATAGGTCTGTTGAAAACCGTGCTTGTCGCTGTAATCCTGATATCTGTTCTAACCATTTTCCTGCCTCCGAAAAGTCCTGTGTTGAGGGAATCAAGGCTGGCTCCTTATGTCCAGGTTGGTGCAAGCATGATAATCAAGGCGACCCCCAGAAAAGTGAAGATCCTTTTTGAGAAGAAAAGAAAAGAATTGCTCGATTACTGGTATAAGAAAGAAAAGCTGCAGAAAGTAAAGAGATCAACAACCGCTACCAGTACGGAAACGTGCAGAAGTTACGTGTAGGACAAAAGAATCATGGATGTAGGGAAGGACTTTGAAAAGCTGGTTCAGATTATAGCGACACTTCGAGGTGAAGGGGG
>QMLL01000093.1 GCA_003646715.1 Deltaproteobacteria bacterium | reverse complement strand
TTACTCCTAGGGACTCTTCGGCATCACGCCTCTGCAAATCTGTTAGCTCGTGGTTAAAAAGAAGGAATAAAGTTTCGGCCATCTCCAGTACGGTCTCCTACGCCTAAATTTCGAATTGCTCATAGTAGAACATCTCTTGGGGATTCAAATTGTAGAATGAACCGATCTCCATGGACATGATCATCCCTTTTTCCAGATTAAGGGTATTGTCGATCCTGTTTTTCCCTTGACGAGTTCATGGTACTTTTCAGTTTTCTCCCAGAATCTTTTTCAGCACCTGAACCTTTTCCCATTGTTTTTTTGAGCAGTTCTTTTTTTTCCATTTCCCTTCTTTGATCCAAATATCCTTTAAAAGCTTGGCTGCCTTTTGCTTGGCCTCCTCTGAAAATTCATCCAGTTCCCTGAAAATCTCGTATACTCTGTTTTGATCGACCTGGGGATTCTGAAGTTCCCATATGGCCCGCTCCTCTGGTGTCATGGCCTCCAGTTCAGCCTTGAGCCTTTCCTCTTCTTTTTTCTTTTCCTCTTCCAGGCGTTTCTTCTCTAAAGCCTGCTGCCTTTTCCTCTCCCTTTCAAGATCTCTGGCCTTCTGTTTTTCTTCCATTTCGCGCATTTGCTGCACACGTCTTTCTTGAAAATCCTTTTCTTTCTCGGTCAGCCTTGTTTCATCCTCTCGTGTAACAGAAGAAAGCAACGCCCATCCATAGGGAGACAGTGATTTATTTCCTTTTGGGTCTCTGAAATCAGATGCAAGCCATAGGGTAGTCGCGTGGTCAAGAAAAGTCTTGCCCTTCCTTCCCAACATTATCTTTATATCTCGATACTTTTTTATGGTAACAGATTCTGCTCCGCTATGGCGCCCTATCCTTATGAGATGACCCGTTCCCTTTTCTCCGGTATCAGTTGTGGGGATGCCTATATTCCTTAATTCACCGTTTTCACGGATTTTTTGCTCACCAAAAAAAAGATCCAGGCTATTGAGAAGCTTTTCAAGAGAGATAGGCCGGGACACAGCCTCTTTTTCCAGGTGACTGCCCCCTGGAATTTCTATCCGTATCTCTCCGGTAAAGACAGCTCCCGGCATAACGGCTTCCAGAATCTGATATGGCCTATTAGGTTCCTTATCAGAGGGTTTCTTTTTCTTATTGATTGCGTAGAAGATTTTAGTGCCAACTTCCCCTACAGGCATAAAATCGGAAACCTTTATCAGTCTGAACGGGTCTTTTGAGATTTTTTCTCTATTAGGGACGTGGTCAAGTTCAAGGAGTTTTTGTTCCAGTTTTTTGTGCCTGTCATCCTTTGAACCTTTCCGGGGTTTTATACTTCGAAGATAAGAACGAAGGTCAGGTCCGTTTTCCGCCAGCATATTGAGGTATGCTGTACGCAGGGCTCCTTTCACCGCACTGCCTGGGATATAAGGGCGTTGGTCACCCGGGATAAAGGCGGTCCGTTCAATGATAAACTGGTTCAGCTCTTTCCTTATTTTGTTTCCTGAAAGAGATAACACCTGCTCGTAATGTTTTACGAAATCAGGGCATGCCTTTACCGGTCGGCCCTGGACAGGATGATTACGCAAAAACTTGTAGATCTCAAGAATGGATTCAACTGTCCCTTTCTTGCAGATAGAAGAAAATCGTTCTTTGTCCGTAGGTTCCAGGCCCGCTATAAAGTCAAGGGGATCAAAAACTATAAGGCAAGCCCTCTCTTTATCCACGAAAAATCCAGTGGGCTCATAAACCTCATCGCATCCTATATGGACCGGGGCCACTGTACGCAAAATACATTTAAAAATTTCTGTTTTCATCTCAATGCTCCACTTTTATAGGAATGTAGGGTGCATATCCCTGGACTACAGCCTCAGGCTGGGTTTTCGAGACATTGGTAACGGCCCTCCCGAAATATGGTTTGCCAAAAGCCCCAGGGTTTGCAGGAAAAAACACAGCACCTTCATCCGCCATAATCACGGGTTCCTTAAAAGGGTTTCCGCCATTGGCGAGCCTGTCCCCGTGTTTTCCGTAACGGATAAATGGAGTAAAATAGCCTCTATCATATTGTTCCGGAACACAAGGCGCCAGAGTGTAAAAGGCATTGGCTCCAGCGCTCTCAGGCATGGGAAGTTCATTGGTATCCACCACTTCAAAACGGCCCATTCCGATTGAGGCATCCCTGCCGAAGCCGAATCGCCCTATCATATCCAGGCCTTCCTTTATACAGTCAATACTGGTCATGGCCTCATCTACCAACACGAAAAGGGCCAGTTCGGCTTCAGGAAGATAATAATATCCCTCCATTGTGTAAGGGGCGAAGTCTCCTTTACCGGTAGTGCCTGTAAGACGGTTTATGGTGTTGTGGGGTTGAAGAAAAAAGGTGCAGAAATCCATCTGGTCCCCGCCTGCCAGCAGGCTTTGATTTTCCTTGGCAGTCATGGAAATCATCTCATCTGCAAGGGCGCGGTCATTCATGAACCTGGCTTTTCCAAGGTCCAACTCAAGGCTGCTTTCAATAAGCATCCACTTTTGCTTCTTGTGCAGCTTCACGCTTTTATATCGTTCTTCCCTGTCTTCCATGTGCATAGGGAAAAGCCATGAGAGGGGGAGATCAGGGCGTTTCAGGACATAGGCAGTTTTTTCCCTCTCAATCCTTGGCCAGGCGGAAGAGAATACGGCAAAAGGTCTTTCGCTGTATTGTGCAAGAGCATTTTCAAGGCCACCTTCGATCAAAGAAGGCTTATATGCCGCTTGCCAGCAAAAGTGTCCGAATATGGTATCCCCCTTAAGGGTTGTTCCAAATGCGGATAGAGGGCGTATAATGATCTCGTAGAGTTTCACGGCAGCCTCCTTTTAAAGCGGCGTGATCTTATCGAACTTTTGTTGTAATTCGGTATCATCAAAAATAAATTCGACTTTGCCATATCCCCGGCTTCCATTTCCGCCCAAGGTATCCATCTGGAGGAGTTTCATACCTTCCAGGAGAAATTCTTCAAGGTCATCGTCCCCTTCAAATTCCTTGAGGCTGATTCGGAAATCGAATTTACATCCCTCGGGGACCCTTTCCGTAAACCTTGGGTTTTCCGCCGTTCCCTTGATGCGGTTGATGGAATTTTCTGATTTTACCTCTGTGAGAGGGAGGTGATCCCTGTCGGCCCGTTCTTTCCAGGCCTTATTAAGGAAGGCATCCGCAAAGGAAGCTCTTGTGGGACCAAGCTCGGTGAGGTACTTCTCATCCGCACCGCTAGATCCAAAGAGCCGGAGTATCTTCTCGCCTTCTTTCTTCTGCTCCTCAGTACAGTTTGTGATCTTTGCGGGAGAGAGCGGTTTCCCGCCGGTCTTTACCATTAATCCGCTTCTCATCTCAAGGAGTGAACGCACCTTGCCCTTGAGGGATGAGCCTGGAATATACGGCTCCTGGGTATGGGGATGCTTGATGACCGGATTGTCGGTCCCTCCGATCCTCATTTCCATGTCACCTGCTCCAATATGAAGACCGCTTTTTAGTATTATTTTGCCGGTGATTTCCTTTATTTTTATCAGTTTCATCTGTTACACCTCCATTTTCAATTGCTGGGACCATATAAACGGTAAAAGCCCATGAACGCCTCAAAAAAGTTGGCAAACAAGTCCAGGTCCTCTGGCTCTTTTACCTGCTCAACGGATCCACGGATCAATTCCATGAAATTCGATGAGATAAGATCTCTTCCCCGGGCATATGCTGCCTTTGCCGTGAGCATGTGGACCATTGGAAGGATATTTTCCCACTCTTTTCGCCTTGATTTTGCGAGAGTGGAAAGCCTCACCACTTCATCGTAGAATTTCCTGAGCTGTGTCCTTTTATTGATTTTATCCTTTTTCTTCCCGTTTTGCGTTCGATCACTATTGATCTTTTTTGCCCAGTCTTCGGCAACTTTTGAAAAGAGTTCCGGGTCGATAATCCTTTTTTCCCTGTCTTTCCATAATTCAATCCTATCCATACTCATCCCTCCTACCTGTGATTATACAACACATTCCACAGGGGAATCCTCAGACCGCCCCTGTATGTTTCAAGCCAGTTCACTAATTCCCCCATCATCTGTTCAGCAATTTGCTTTCTCCGGTTTTCATCTTTTTCCTTTTTAGCCAGATTTCTGGCCGCAGAATAGGAAAACATGGCACGCCATTTGAGACATTGCATGGCGTCAATGGCTACCTGCCTTTTGTTGAGCACCTGCTCTTCCGTGGTGGCCATTTCGATAAAGCGGTTCAGGCGGTAGAGCATGGACTTTGTAATCAGTTCGTCCCTTAACCACGCTTCGAGTTTGTTTCTAATCTCTTCCAGTGTGTCCATATCCTTCCACTCTACCGTCTCAAAAAACATGGTTAATCTGTCTTTGTTGCCCACTTTTGCTTTTTCAAGGGCGAACTCAGTGCTTTCAGCAAAGGTGTTTAATGGGGTCCCGGGTTTCTGGAGAGTAATACCTGCAGAAAAATGGATCTCCGGATTATGGCACACATAGTCGGCGAAACTACGGCGCAGTTCCAGTACTAGTTCATAAATTTTGTTCCAGGGTCCTATCAGGAAAAGATCATCGCCTCCTGAAAAAACAGTGTAAACATCACGGAATCTTTTATCTGAGGCTAAAAGATAAGGGATATACACGACAAAATAGTAATTGAGCTGGCGACTCAACACCGCAAGCCTCGTAATCGTAAAGCGGGATTCTGGAAGACCACATCCCATGAGCATACCGAGGTCGTCCACATCGGCCTTGAGTATGCCGAGGGCATCGATGCCTGAAACGGTCCCGTCATTTTTACGGTTCAAGGCCGCAGCCGCAATATAGTGAAAACTCTTTATTGCGCCCGGAAGGATTTCTTCTATCATTTCCAGCTTTTTCGACTCGGATTTTTCTGTCTCCAGTACTGCATCATTTTTCATGTCATCCTCGGTATAAACAGGTACATAATTGCTGACAGATTTTTTGGTCACCCCGCCCGTGGCATGACCTGTCCCGCTCATGGAGATATCCCAGCATTTGATTATTTCAGCTCCCTTTAACCGTTCCATTCCATCAACAGATGAAAAAAACAGTTGATACTGGTTAAAAAGCAGCTTTGAAAGGATTCCTCTTCCATTATTATTAATGGAATCTCCGTGCGTGACATAGATCCTTTTCCGCTCATCTCTTACAAGCTCGGAACCGATAAGCACGTGGTCCCTGCATATCCCACACACAGGCCCGATATCGTCTGATGGCAGAGCTTGTTCGGTTCCTTCTTCTGCGGGACGCTTCCCGCAAAGAGGGCAAAGGGGATGAGGCAGCTCATTGTTAAAACGGTCCAAGTAGCCTGCAACCCTGCCCCCGTACCGGTGGAGATCGATCTTTTGGAATTTGACCTCTTCTCCACTCCTTCCCATCTTTTCCCAGAGTTCGATGAAGTTCTCGGGAGTAAAATCATCATAAGAGGCATACACGTGGGAGAACCCTATAGAAATCTCCCCACAAGATATTTCTACAAGCCAATCGTTTATCTGTTGCTTTGTTTTTTCAAGCGCAAGCATAGTGGACTCGGTATTTGGGGCAAGCAGGGTAAAACTGCCTGCAGCGTTCAATATTATAGATATAGAAGGAAGGCCTATTTCCCTAGCAAGCATGTCTCCTGCCATCTCGGACAAAAGCATGACGTAGAAAGACCTTCCTCTCAGAATCTTTGACCTGTATTTTCTCGAATCCCCGTAACCGGTGAATATAAAGTTTTGAATTCCAAAAAAATTGCCGTTTATTAGAATAAATTTTTTTGTGCCCTTGTCCTTTATTGCATCGGCATCAAGGCTTCCAGTATCTTTGTGATACCGGTAAAGTGCCGCCGCAAAAGCAGAAGTTAGGCGGCAATGATCGTACAAAGATACATCCGGCACAACACTACCGACCCTGGCAGCAGGGATGGAAGAGGCATAAACCATGAACAAGCTTTCAAAATGCTCAAACCAGAGCCCAATGTTTTCGTGAGCGTGTAACAGGCCTCTCAAATCATCTTTAAACCGGTCGAACAATTCCCTGTATTCCTCCTTCGCATCCTCCTGTTCCCCTTTATTCCTCCTTTTTTCCGGAAAGATATTAAGAGGGGATATGGGGAGCAAAGGATAGGCATAGTTGAATTCATCCATTGAATCCATCCCCGTCCTCTTAAGTTGCTCAAAAAGTGGCAAGAGGCGGGTTTTTTTGTAATCTTTAAAAGCAATTTTTGTACTTTTCTCCTCGTCAAAAAGATCCCTGTCCATCTCGCTGGTAAGCCAGTCTGAAACGGTGATGATTTGCTGCATAGGCGTCTCAGGTTTATGATGACCTGCCGCCAAGTTGATGAATGAATCCCCGTCTCCCCATTCCCTCATATTCAGCTCAGGCGGAAGGAAATCCTTCATCTGCTCGATAAAGGCAGCCGTATATACAGCATGGTAATGAGAGTATCTACCGTCCCAGGAAGGGAGATATATCCCGGCGTTGTCGTTGATATACTGTTCCGTTACCCCTAGGGTATCCCTGTCTGCAAATTTTCCAATATCATGGAAAAAACCCGCCATGGCCATTTTCAGAGTTGTCGGCTCCATAACTTTCTCCTGTACTGATTAAACTTATGCTACGAATTAAAAGTTGGTCCTGCAAAACCAATCCTAATCCATTTTTATCTTCCCCAACCCAAATGATGTTGCCTTGCCAATGTGAACTTCCTGGCAGAACTTCAGCAATGGATAAAATTCGTCTAACTCTCCTTCATATGTTATGCTGCCTATGATTCCTCCCATGAACATCTTGCTTTCCTGGCGATTTGAATACCGC
>QMLL01000092.1 GCA_003646715.1 Deltaproteobacteria bacterium | reverse complement strand
TACTAAATGCAACTTATGAGCCTCTTAGAATAATTTCCTGGAAAAGAGCCATCATTTTGATGGTTCTTGAAAAGGTGGAAGTCCTGGAAACCTACGATCGGGAAATTCGCACCGCCACTGTTTCCTTTCGTCTCCCTGCGGTGGTGAGACTTTTCAAGTTTATCCGGTTCAACCAGAACTCGGTCCGCTTCTCCCGACAGAATATATACCTTAGGGATCGCTACAGATGTCAGTATTGCGGTGAACGCTTTACTCCGGAGCATCTGACGTATGACCACGTAATACCCAGATCCATGGGAGGTAGAACAAACTGGGAGAACATAGTAACCTGTTGTCTTGAGTGCAACAAGAAAAAAGGTGGCAGAACGCCGGATCAGGCTGGTATGAAGCTCCTCAGGAAGCCCAGAAAACCTAGCTGGCATCCCGTTGTTATGGTATCAATTTCCAAGAAGAATCCTCCTCAACCCTGGCAGAATTACCTGATTTATTGAGATGATTATAGATTTTCATACCCATATATTCCCACGGGAGATTCGAAACCAAAGGGAGAAATTTTTCAAGGGTGAACCAGCCTTTGAATTATTATACGGCAACCCCAGGTCAAAAATGGTTGGTGCAGGGGAGCTGGTAGATAAACTCAAAAAATGTGGTGTTGATAAAGCGGTAGTTTTCGGTTTTCCGTGGGAATCTGCTTCTATTGCCAGGATGCACAATGATTATGTTCTGGAGGCTTCGAAGCGATATCCAGATTTTCTGATACCTTTTGCGTGCTCTGGACTGTCTACCGCAGAAGGAAAAAATGAACTCATAAGATGTGCATCCCTGGATTTTCGAGGAATAGGGGAACTAGCATTTTACACTGATGATGACTCAAGCAGGCAGTTGCGGGCCATTGAACCTGTTGTTGAGATCTGCAAGAAGCAAGGCCTTTTGCTTCTTGTTCATTCAAATGAGCCAGTAGGCCATGTATATCCTGGCAAGGCCAAGGCGGGGCTCAGATTTTATTACGAACTGGCCAAGATATGTAAAGGAATGCCACTTATTCTGGCTCACTGGGGAGGTGGCCTGTTCTTTTATAATACTTTAAAAAAAGAAGCTCCCGAAGTGCTCAAGGACGTTTATTATGACACTGCCGCATCGCCTTTTCTGTACAAAAACTCCATATACAGCTTTGCAATTCAACTGGCGGGGGCGGACAGAATTCTCTTCGGAAGTGATTTTCCTCTCATTTCTCCTGAACGCTATTTTCGGGAGATAGAAAGTGCCGGAATCACTAGGGAAAATGTAGAAAAAATAAAAGGTGAAAACGCAAGAAGACTCTTGGGTAATAGTGTGTAGTTGGATACGATGCGTTACAGAAACAACTACACTCCTAAAGTATAAGGTGGGGCAAAACTTTATTTTTGCCCCACCAGAAATTTTCATTTATTCAGGTATTGCGTTTAATTGCACCATCGCATCGTAAATAGGTAGCCTTTGCCCAACGAATCTGCCCACCCAGTTGTAATAGATTGCAACTATTTCTCCGGACCGACAAAGTGCTGCGATCGTTCTATCTGCTACGAGGCGAAAATCAGCATCGTTTCTTCTAATTGCAAATGCGAAAGGTTCATACGAGAATACTTGTGAATCGATGGCAAATTTCTCCGGCGTTCCGCTTTTCAGTGCTAGTCCTACTAGCACAACCTGATCTGATGCAAACGCGTCTATTCTTTTATTTAGCAAAGCATCTATGCCATCTTCGGCTTTGTCAAATTGGACAATTTTTGCACCCGCTGCAGATTTCTTGATAGCTTTTTTAAGAGCATCCAGAGTGGTTGTGTCTCTCACTACCCCGATCTTTTTTCCCTTCAGGCTGTTTTCTCCGGTTGGTTTGTTTTCCTGTAATGTCATCAGCGAAGCACCGGTAACAAATGTCAATTGAGTGAAGTCCACAATTTCCATTCTAGAAAGTGTTTTGGTGGTAGCGCCGCACAGTATATCGATCTTGTTATCGGTCAGGGCTTTAAATCTGTTCTCTGAGTTGACGGGAACATAAATGACTTTTATATCTTTCCCGATTTTCTTTTCGACTTCCTTCACTATAAACTTGCTGATATCAATGGAATAACCGGCTGGATTTCCATTCTTGTCCAGGAAGGACATCGGTGGTTCGGAAGTGCGATAACCAATTTTTATTTGACCGGTTTTCTTGATCTGTTTGAGTGTCCCTGTTAGCCCTCCAGCAACTGCAGAGCTTGCGAACAAAACAATTAATAAAATAATAGCTAGCTTTCCACGGTTCATGATTCCTCCTCTTTTTAAAGATTTAACTGTTACGATGGATTTAGTGAATTTCAATCTATAGTAATCTTCTGATAGCGTCAAGAAATAATGAAAAAGTATTGAATGTGGTAGCGAGGCAATAGTCAGGGAGTAAACATATTTCGTTAGCTCTTTTCTTTTAGACCTGCCCCATGTATTATTTTTTCCCGATCTAGCTGATCCGGATATTTGTGAACTGGTTTAACTGACTGGGAGTGTCATGAAACATGCGGGAAATTACAACAAGAATTCCTGGGGCTTTCATCCTTCTAAATCGAGCACGGAAAAGCAACTGCCCTCGGTGCTGGTGCTTGGTGCCGGGATTGCGGGAGTCGTGGCTGCCAGAATTCTCCACGATACTGGCTTTGATGTAACGGTTCTTGAAGCGAGGACTCGGCTGGGCGGTCGAATCTGGACGATTGATGATTTCGGAGTGCCTGTGGATATGGGTGCGTCGTGGATTCACGGAACAAAGGGAAATCCGCTAACCCGCTGGTGTGAGAGCCTTGGAATTCGTCTTAAGCGTTTTCCAGCGAAAATGCCTTATTTTTTCGAACGGGGCCAGGGAATAGGTTTCTTCAGGATTGCAAGAAAAGCTCACAGGGGACTGACAAAATTCATTTTGCAATACTTTAGACTTTTATTAAGGTGCAATAGCCCGACCCGTAGTCTCCGGAACACGGACTACAGCATTTCAGATATTTTTGACCCGTTGATTCATGACCTTTCGCTTCCAGCACTGGATCGGCGCATGATATTGTGGCTTCGTTCTTTGCAGGAAGCGATTAACGGGGCGCCCGCGAATGAGATCGGCATGAGTGAACTGGAAATACCCAATCTCTTTTCGCTCAATGCTGTTCCTTTTACTGGTTTTGCGCGCCTGATTGAAGACGCGGTCTTGGGACTCAATGTGATCCTAAACTGCGAGGTGGAAAAGGTTTTATGGAAAGGGGGAAAGGTTAAAGTTTTAACCAGTAAAGGGATCTTTAAAGCTGATGCGGTGATAGTAACCTTCCCTGTAGGAGTTTTGAGGAGCAGAAGGCTCATCTTTGAGCCGCCTTTGCCTGAAGAGAAAATCAGGACCATAGAGTCGATACCATACGGTGATAATGCGGTTCTGGACAAAGTAGCTATCAGGTATGGATCTCCCTTATGTCCTGCAAATTGGGAGCAATTCGCAAGATTGCCTGAGCTCAAAAACGACTCCACACTTTTTACTCTGTGGACAAACATGCATTCTGTCACGGGTATGCCCGTTTATGTGGGATACTTTGCCGGCACAAACGGTGCTTATATTGATTGTAATTACAGGGAAGAATCCATTCTGAATGAGGCTATGGAAAAACTGAAAAATATGTTGAATCAAGATTTGCCAGATGTCTTGTCCTGGAAAGTAACCCGGTGGCTTTCTGATCCGTGGACACTTGGTAGCTATTCTTTTGAAAGTACAGAATCAACAGAGCTGGATCGCATAGAACTTTCAAGGCCGGTGGCGAAAAAGCTATATTTTGCTGGCGAAGCGACTCACCCTGAACATTACGGTACTGTTCATGGGGCGTTGCTTTCCGGGCAAGAGGCAGCCGTAGCATTACACAGACACCATTGCTGTGACCATTTTAGCAGTCCCGCTGCACCCTGGATGCGATGAAGACGGTGTTTATTTGACGTTGTGGCAAAATCCGTATATATGTTATTGGCGTTTCTTTGCGGAATCATTCAGATTGGAAGGAGTCACGTGAAACCTGTTGTTAGCGTTGGATGGGTACTATTGTCAGATGTTGTGGATGCTCAGCTTCTGCAAAAATATGAAAGTGCAATTTCTAAGTTACGTTCCATACTTGAAGAAAACTTTTCACAGTTCACCTGGGAGCTCCCTTTTGTCAGACGTTGGAGGTATCCACCTCATGGCGCCCTGGATCCTCTTGAATTACTCGAAGCTGGACTCCAGGAAAAAACTAAAAATGGCTGGGATTATTCTATTGTACTTGTGAGTAACGAACTGCGCCCCCGTTACCGAATATCAACCATTGGGGTTCCGTCTTCGGCACTGGAAGTTGCAGTGCTATCCAGTTCTGAGTTGAACAATGATGGCATAGATGAAAAAATTGCTGCCCTGGCGCTTCATCTTTTGGGACATCTCTGGGGGTTATCCCATTCGGAAGATGGTCCTATGGTGCCTCCGGAAGACTACAAAACTTTGACCCTTTGCAATTTTACCGACGGACAAAAAGAATTAATTGAACAAAGGCTTGTTGAAGCATCAGACGCCAGGCTTGAAGAAAGGCAGGCGAAGTGGGGACATATCTCTTTTTATTGGTCAACTTTCTGGACCGATCCGAAAGGAATCTTAAGAGACGTTCATGATTATTCACCGTGGCGTTTACCTCTTAAAATGGCTAAAATGACAGCTGCTACAGCTGTTTCCATGATTTTTGTCTTGATGGGATCCGAGTCCTGGGAACTTGGAGCACATTTTTCGCCGCTGGTGTTACTAATTGGCACCCTTCTGGCCGTGCTGGGTTCTACATCCTTCATTTTTGCAGGGCAGAATCTTGGGCAGATATCAAGGGAAGTGGGGTACAGAGAACAGCTGGCTCGCACGAAAATTGTGGTATTTACCACTTTGCTATACGGGATGTTTTTCCTCTGGTTGTTGTACATGATTTTTGTAATTGGCATGGGCATTCTTTTTCCGCGAGAGATTCTCGACAACTGGCTCGGAGGCAGGCTGTCTTTCTCGGAACTTTTGCATTTTGCTTCGTTTGCGGGAATTCTCGGACTGCTGGCTGGAGCTGTTGGCGGAAACCTGGAGGAGGAAGACGAGATTAAGGCTGAACTTTTTTACGACGAAGAGACGTAGAATCATATTTAGAGATGGGAGTTTTTGAAATGAAATATCCGTTTGATTTGAAATCTGCGGAAAAAATATTAGAGAAGAAAAGGAATTTGCTGGGAAGAGGGCTATCATACGCCGAGAAAATACTATTTTTGCACGAAACAGAAGCAACCTTCTCACGAGTCCTCGAACGTGGGAAAGATCCAATTGAGCTTAAACCGGATAGAGTTGCAATGCAGGATGCAACTGCTCAGATGGCCGTACTTCAGTTTATACAGGCAGGCCCAGAACGAACCCGGGTGCCTGCCACGATCCATTGTGATCATTTATTGCGGGCAAGAAAAGGTGCAGAGGAAGATTTAAGAGATGCCCTTGAGAGTAACAAAGACATCTACAATTTCCTGGCTTCGGCCGCAAAGAAATACGGGATGGGATTCTGGGGACCTGGTTCCGGGATAATACACCAGGTAATCTTTGAAAATTATGCCATACCGGGCACCATGATGATAGGAACCGATTCTCACACTCCAAATGCCGGTGGCCTGGGGATGATAGCAATAGGGGTGGGGGGGCTTGATGCTGCGGAAGTAATGGCTGGACTTCCGTGGGAGACCACCAACCCTTATATTGTGGGCGTTCGACTGACCGGGAAATTGAGGGGCTGGGCTTCTGCCAAGGACGTGATTTTGGAGATGTTAAGAATTCTGTCTGTGAAGGGAGGAACCGGTAAAATATTTGAGTATTTCGGAGAAGGAGCTGAGACCTTATCAGCCACTCAAAAGGCCACCATTACGAACATGGGTGCCGAACTGGGAGCTACCACTTCTGTTTTTGTTTACGATGACTCCATGGACAGGTATTTAAGAAACGTTGGCAGAGATGATGATGCAGACTGGGCCAGGTCAGTTTCGGAGATCCTGAGACAGGATGATATTTGCCACACTGATCCCGGGAAAGTATTCGATCAGGTAATTGAAATAGACCTTTCCAGAATCGAGCCGGCTCAGGCCGGTCCGGATACTCCCGATAATGTCATCAAAGTTGCGGATTTCAGGGAAGTAGTAGAAAGAGAAGGCTGGCCTAGAACCGTGTCTGCGGTTCTCCTTGGTTCCTGCACGAATTCTTCGTACTCAGACCTCTGCGCAGCGGCAGACGTCTTGGAACAGGCTCAAAAACATGGTTTGAAAGCTAGAGTACCTTTCTTGCTTTCTCCCGGTTCTAAACAGGTATTTGAAACTATAAAGAGGGATGGCGTGCTAGACAAGATAGTTAAATCTGGTGCGACAATACTGGCAGCGTCCTGTGGCCCCTGCATCGGGCAGTGGGATCGTAAAGATGTAAAAAAGGGAATCCCTAACTGTTTGTTTACCACTTTCAACAGGAATTTCCGTGGCCGAAACGATGCAAATCCCGAAACTAAGGCCTTTTTAACTTCCCCGGCGATGGCAGCGGCACTGGCGGTGTCCGGAGATGTTGGTTTTGATCCATCCAGGGATGTCCTCAAAGGGGAAGACGGGGTGGAATTCAGGTTGAAAGCTCCAGAAGTACCCGATCTGCCTGAGAATGGCATGGTAATTACCAAGGAAGGTTTTATACCTCCGTTGGAGGAAGGAGAAGATGCTGAAGTAATTATTAATCCCGATTCTGATCGAATTGAGCTTCTCAAACCCTTCGAGAAATGGGATGGAAAAGATTTCATAGACCTGCCAGTGCTGGTTAAAACCAAGGGGAAGACTACAAC